>CAWIYT010000258.1:0-11890 GCA_963840085.1 uncultured Nitrososphaerales archaeon | reverse complement strand
TATCTAAGAATTGATGGCAAATGCATTATTAATGAAAAAGAAGAGAGTATAACTTTAAAGCTTAAGGGGAATGATCCCAAAAATAAAAAGAAAAAATTATTGATTGAATCAAAATTAGATATATCAAGTTCAAAGGAAAATTTTTCAGAAGATATGGATATAATTATTCGGCTTGATAAAAAAAACTATACTATTGGAGGTCATCCATTATTTGATGCTTATGTTAAATCAAAGATAATTACTAATAACATGGTTTTCAATTCTAATTTATTTAATAAAATCTCAAAATATTATCCCAGAGGCGACCCGACCCCGTCACGATGCGCCCACATCCAGATGACGGTGACTCAATTTATTCTCCGCCATTTGAAGAATTAGCAACAATTGGAGGTCAAATCTTCATATAAGAGGATAAAATAGAAGAAATTGTCAATCGAATAATTGACCATAAGTTAGGACTCAAATAATAAAAAATGACAAGTACGATAAAACTAAGATAATAACAACGATAAGAATTTAGAAATTCCCTTAGAACTCAGTGATAAACTCAAGAACGAAGGAATCATTCAGAAATTTATAATAGATAAAAGGGATAAGTATGTTAAACTAAGACTTAACTCGAAATATGATCCTCCAATTAGTATTGACGTTCCAATCGATATCATTAAGGAAAAAAAAGACGGTTGGACAAAATTCACTGATAAATTTAGAAGGGATTTGAAAGATTTCGGAGTTGATAAAGATCATAACCTTTGGATATATATGCTTTAAACGATAATGGTGATCTTATACGTCATTGTGGAATGGATGATGATGATAATGTTGATAGTGACCCAAGTGACCTCGATAAAACCTCTACTACAGAAAAAAATAATAAAAATATTGAAAAATTGAATGAAGAGCAATTAGATCATAGGTCACTTAGGTCACTTAGGTCACGTAGAGAAGACAATGAAGAGGAAGAAAAAAGTAAAAAAAATGTTATTACTGAATATGGAATGAAATTTAGTTTAGAATCAAAACTTCCAATTCATAGATAACAGAAGAGCAATTCAAAGAATTGAATGGAGGAGCAGAAAATCAAGAAGAAAAGAAGTAGGAGAAGATGACTATTAAATTGACATTACAACAACAAATCTCCATAACAGAAATAGAAAATGGTTTAGACTTTATCATTAATCATTTTAACCCAACAATATTATACTTTCCAAGAAACATAATGACCAAGAAATTAGACCGTCAAGAAATAGTATATGCAAAGGAAGAAGTATTACAATATTTTCAGCAATCTGAATTTCAAGATTGTAGAATCAATGCTTATCGTTATTCTCCTTATTCTAGTCAAGGAAAAGATTCTCAACAATGGACTCCAGATCTTATTTTTATTGATATGGACAGAAATAACAATTTCAAAAACGATAGGAATTTTGAACTTGCTTTATCAAATACATTAAAAAATATTAAAGAGAAATTAAATGGATATCCCACAGTTTTATTTACTGGTGGAGGTTATCATATTTATCACCAAATTGAAGGAATAGTATTTGATAATTATACTATCCTTAATGGGTTTAATAGTCAGTATGATTTATTTAAGGAATTTCTGAGATTTTCTAAAAAATTTTTCTCCAATAATAAAGCAGATAAAAACAATAATCCTTCTTTAAAATCTTGTTTATTAAGAATACCTGGATCAATAAATTCCAAATATAATAATAAAGTCAAGATTGTTCAGAAATGGAATGGCTATAGACCTCCTATATCAAGAGAACTTGTAGAAGATTTTAGAACGTATTTGATACAAAAAAAGAGATTGAGGAACATAATTACAGACAAAAAATATTGAAGGTAAAAAGATATAATAATAACTATTGTTATTACGATTGGATCGAAAATAAAATATTTGCAAATCCATTTGAAAAATGTAGAAAAATAATAGTTGATTTGATTTTAGTACCTTACCTTATCAATATCAAAAAGTTATCATATCAAGAATCATTTAATATTTTGAGTGAATGGTTAAAGAAGTGTGATTTAGTAAGGAAGCTTGATTTTAATTCAAGATATTTAGTAAGGTCTGCTTTAAATTCTGCAAGTCAGAAAAGAATTCCACCAATGAAACTAGAAACATTAAGAAATAGAAATTTAGAGTTATATCATATTTTGCAGAAGCTATGACATGTATAGGTATTTAGTAATTATAATTCGATTTATTCAACGGTAAAGGTTGTAATGGCTGTAGTTGATGATTTACCATAGTTTTTTGATAGTCATTTTTCATTTGTCTTAATTTTGTTATTTCTGCTTTCAGGCCTGAATTAGTTTTATAGAGTTGAGCAGTATAGACAGTAACTCGAAGTACATTTACAATATTAATTCCACACACATTATTTCTTTTCATAAAATTAGCTATAGATAATAAAGATGGTATCTCATGTGCAAACTCTTGATAAAACTGATAGCATTCATATATTCGTTCTAAAGTTAGATACTGTCGATAAAATTTTACAGTTTTTTTGGCTGATAATTGGAGTTCAATTGCTATGTCAGTAATATTGTGTCCATCTTTAAGCATTTTAAATACTTGACTACTTATTGATAATTTTTTAGGTTGATTATTTTCTTCTCTTTTAGTTTGTTGCAATCTTACCTTTTTATCATATGTTTTGATTATTCTTCCAATATCTCTAAAAGACATATGAACTTCTTTAGACATTTCACGAATTGTTTTTCCTTCTAAATGTAGTTCTATAACTTTTTTTTCTTTTTCAAATTTGTTCAAAAGAATTTCAGACATGTTATAATAAGCTCTTAAAAAAAGAAGTTAATAAATGGTATCATTATTGTTTTCATCTTGTTGTTATAGGTTATCAATTAATTGCCACTGTTACCATCTATTTTGAATCAAACACGGACAATATCATGAAAATATACTGTAATAAGAGATTGTATTGTAAATTAGAAATATATATAATTCAATAACATAAGATTTTTAATAGCATAAAATACAAGTTCTATTGTTTTAGTGCTTTATTATTATGACATTTTTATTATAATGCGATTAAAACTTATGACTCTTATAATGGATTGAGATAATAGTTGTCTAGATAACTATGAAAAGTAATGTTTATTCTATTTGTTTTTCTTATTAGATGTTTAAAATTTCTAATATTTATTTTTCATTATTTTAATTGCAAGTTTATTTATTCAGTATAGCATTATAACTAGCATAACTAGTTTTCATTTTATATGCCCATAGAATTAGTAGTATCAGAAATTATAGAAAACGCATTCAATGTAGACTTTAAAATGATGTTTGCAGTTATTTTCAGAACAGCAATTGTTACCCTTTTAATTGTATTTGTAATAAAATGGCTTGGAAATAAGGGTTTAGGCCAATTAAGTAGCATTGAACTAATAATAATATTAGGAGTAGGAAATGCGGTTAGTGAACCCATGTTAAATCCTACTGAAACTTCTATACCTCAAGGATTTACCGTTATTATTATAGCAATAGCAATATTCAAAATGTATGATTATTTAACTACAAGGTACAAAAAATTTAGCAAAGTTATAGTAGCAAAACCAATTTTGTTAGTAAAAGATGGTAAAATTTTAGAAGACTCTATGATGAAGGCTAGAATTTCACATGAAGAATTTGAATCTTATTTGAGGCTAAGCGGCACAGATGATATTTCTGATATTAAATTGTCATATTTGGAAATTAATGGTCAGGTAAGTTTTATCAAAGCAAAGGAAGAGAAATGAAAAACTGCTATTACTACTATTATAGGATGTTGTCTATATATAATCATAGTTTGGATACAATTTTAAAATCAATAATAAAACGACAAATACCTTTTCTAATTGGTGGTATCTTACTGGAAGTATTATGGCATACTATTATGGTTTTTTATTTACTATTATAGTAAATAGTATTATGTGGTATGTAATTTCCTATTTAGTTAGCAAATATTATTACAAATCCAAAGGAATCAATGATCAAAAATATCTTATTCAATATGGTCTATCTAAAATAAAATCAAGAAATAAAACAGTAAAGACCTCTTAGATTATTCTTTTTTTTATGTGATTTAATTGTAGAAATGATATCTAGCCGATATAATTACAGAAATGAAACAGGCAGCCATCCAGAATCAAGCATACAGGCGACTTTAAAGTATCTATTAATTCTACAAAAGATGATGTCATCGCTGCTGTATCCTCTCTTTCATCAGGAGGAATCTATTTGTAGAAGCTGTGTTATTTTTGCTGCTGGTGTTGCAATACAAATGGAGAATATTTCCTCCCTGTGGATTCATATCCATCTCTTATCAATTTGTTAATTGTCTCTGATGTAAAATCACCATCTTTAGCTGAAATAGTATCATGATCATCTCTTCGTTCTATACTTTCTATTTTGGTTATTTCAAATTGTGTTTTTATAATATCTAAATACTTCTTTGGTTTTTCTGTTGTATCTATGCTAGCCGTATAGTTCTGTAGAATCTTATTAATATCCTTTTTTAGTTCATAATTGTTATTATTATTCTTCTTGCTAATTCCAAGTTGAATAAGTTTCTCAATCAAATGTATGTAGTGTGTTAGAAGAATAGATTCCTTTACGTAGGTACTGGTCCTGTAATTTAATATCTCTAAGCCTTTCAGTCATTCCATCAGGATCAGAGGGAGCAACATCATCATCATCAGAATGCCATAAATTTACCATGTATAGCTCCAAATCTGGAACATTAAAACTTGCTTCTTCTAAAATGGAATTCTCCAATTCTTTTGAATCCAGCTTGTACTCCCAAAAATCTTTGTGTGCTTGAATTAACTCTCTGATGGGTGTATTGCTAAGTAATCCTCCATCCCAAAACTTGTGTCCAGATATCTCTTCATATTCATAAAATTCTGGCAGTGTTGCACTTGCCATTACATGTTGTACTTTGATACCATCATTATATTCTATGACTATTGGTTGTTGTCTTTGTTGCTGTTTTTCTTCTTGATTAGACTGTCCATAATAAACCGTTTTTCGAATATCTTTACCATTTAGATCTTTGCCTTTTTCATAGCTGTCAAATGTTACTGTTGTACCTTCTGTTGCATCAACACTTACTACAAGTAGTCTGGGTTCTCCTTCCTCATAAGTGGTTGCTATGGGGAATTTTACAAACTTTTCTATACTTTTCTGCAATGGTTGCTTATTATATTGAATCCTCTTATTTGCCTGATCAAAGAATTTCTCATCTTCTTTAGGTGGCTGTATTGGAGAATATACTTTATCTACTCCTGACTTCAAGAATTCTTTTACTGAATAATATCTTCTGGCAGCTTCTGCTGAGGCAGCATTAGGATTATTTTTATCATGTTCTTTTTTCCAGTTAGCAGACATTTTCGTAATATCGGGAGTAGGACAAGATAGATATTTCCAAAATTCTACGAGTTTTTCAGATGAACCCTTCCATGTTTTATTCTCAACAACATGACTTACTAACACAGCAGCATTTATTGCACCAATTGAAGTACCAGCGATAATGTCAAATAATGGCCTTCCTTCATTTCCATTTTCTTTGTCTTCTCTTGTAATCTTTTCGTATAATGCTTTGAAAGCACCAGCTTGAAACGCTCCAACTGACCCTCCTCCTTGCAGAACAAGGGCCCTCATTTTCTTTTTGTTATTCCTGTTTGTATTATTATTGTTATCTATATGACCCTGTAATGATACATTTTCTCTGCTTTGAAGATTTTCTTCTTCGCTTGTCCATGTCTTCCAAAGAGCATCTGACCAGGATTCAGATATTTTCTGTGAATGTGCAGCAAATTCTTTGTATATCTCCATCCACATAGTGGCAGATTGTTGCCATGAGGCCATACTCGTCACAATAAAGGGATTAAGTAAAAAGTTATTGAATTTTTTACTTCTGTTATCATTATTATTATTATCCATTCATTAATGAGGTGGTATATATTGCCTATTAATAGTTGTAATCATCAATACTGCGATATCATAGTCTAATTTAGATAAACAGAGGATAAGCCCTATACATAAATTTCTGAGTGGGAAAAATGAGTCAAATTTGGTGCGCATTCTACCTAACCAAGAGTAATAAGGTTGGAATAAATTTCATATATCAAAATAAATAACTAAAAGAGAATTCTCAACATTTAAAAGAAAATTAGGATATGCACTTGGAATTTTTTTATCTTGACTAGTTTATATGGATTGGCTGTTATTCTGTATCTTCCCCTTCTAATCAAGTCTTTGCAATGATTGTATTGACCATATTCATTTTAGCAATAGGAATATTTTTCATTTATTTAGCTCATAGAATAAAATAGTTCTATTTAGATAGTAAAATTTTTAGTTCTTTATTTTAGAAAAATATAATCATTAAATAAGATTGTTTATTAATATAATCATGTGGGGTATTACAATGTATCTAATGCGACTATCCGATTACTTACAAGGACGCAAAGATAAAAGAACCTGCAGAATATGTAATTATATTGCTAAAAATGAAAAGTCTCTCAATGACCATATGAAAAAGGAACATGAATCATAAATTAAAGACGTAAAGTTAAAGGATAAACAAACTATTGCAGAAATGCTGCAAGTCAACAAAGTTTGAATTATTTATTTATAAAAATATAATCTGTATTATCAATTATTTATAAAATTAAGCTCTTGATATTTCTTAAAGTCTAAGATTCAAAATTGTAATATTTATAATATTATTCCATAACCTTGGAAAGATTATTTTTCATCTATTATTATTACAATTGTTATATAATTTATAAAACAAACAAGGTCATGTTTATATCAATAAATAAACTGCCAAATCCTATTCCTGAGAATGACGAACCTAACCCCAAAGCAGCACAAGCATTACAGGAAGGACTTGGAGGACAATTTGGAGAAATGAGAACCATGATGCAATATTTCTTTCAGAATATGAATTTTAGAGGAGATGCTAAACCGTATCAAGATCTTTTGAGGTCAATTGCAGCAGAAGAGATGGGTCATGTTGAATTAGTTGCCAATACAATAAATGTCCTATTGGAAGGAGCATCAAAACAAGCAGATCCTACTGAACTTCCACTTTCTGTGGCACTTGACTCCCCAAATATACATCATTTTCTAGTTGCTGCACAAAGTTCAAGACCAGTAGATGCTGCTGGTAATCCATGGTCTGCATCTTATGTGTATGATAGTGGAAATTTAGTCTTAAACATGCTTTATAATTTAATGTTAGAAGCAACAGGTAGACTTCAAAAATGTAGGTTATACCAGATGAGTGATAATAAAGCATATAGAGCAACTGTATCTTATTTAATTGTAAGAGATCTGGCTCATGAAAAAGTATTTGCTAAAGCATTAGAAACATTAGGAGTGGATTGGAACAAAACATTACCTATTCCAAAAGTTGATACTTCTAAAATGCCAGAGGTAAGAGAATTAGAAGAATTAAATTTGCATAATCAGCAATGGATGATGACAAATGAACAATCTGGCTTATCTTTAATATTTAATGGAGAATCTCCTTTTAAAGATGGTGGTCAACTTGAAACATTGGACGGACTTCCAAAAGGTGCAGCAATACCAAATCTACCAGAGGCACCACAAGAATTTTCTCCAGGACTTGATGCAGAACTAAAATCAAAAGTTAAAGATTTAATGAAGTCTACATAGTTCCAAAGCAGAAGAATGTCATAAGGAAGGAAGACATTGATAAGATGAGACTTAAAGATTCACAAAGGTATAAGGAGCAGCAATAGATAAAATTAGCCTTGAAATTAAAATCCTTATTTATTCCTTATTCCTTATTTTTTGTTATTAAAAATTATATTTAAATTGTAGTATAGAGAATAACTCTTCATTTAGAAAATTTCTAACACTAGAAAATAAGTTCTCTAATAATCTCTATTATATCATTTATTAATATCGTTATAAACTTTATTGCAATATTTACAATGAAAATATAGATGGTCGTAGAAAAAGAATTAATTGAGCAAAAAATTGGTGAGGCAATTGGTTTAGAAATTGCTGCTCAAAAGTCTGTACAAGAACTAAAATCAAAAGGATTGTTAAAAGCAGAACATGAAAAAAAACTAATGCCTATGAAAGAGGAAGCAAACAAACAACAAAGAGAAATGGAAGAACTGATTGAAGAAATTGCAGAAAATGAAGGATTTGACGTTGAGAATATTAATTCTGTTTCTGAAGAAACTGCCCAAAAAGCATCAAAGATGATGGAAACCTATTTAGGAGAAGAACCTGATACACAAGAGGCTTTAGAATTCTTATGTTTGGCTGAAGGTGCTGAAGTTACTCATTATGAAGTTCTTTCTTCTGTTGCAAAAGAAGTAAAAAGCAGGAAATTTGGAACTCAAGTTAGAAAGATACTGAAAGAAGAACATAATCATTTAGAAACTTGCACAAAATTAGCAAAACAGAATGTTAGTAAAGAATAGCATACGTCTATCGGTAGAATTGTCAAGAAATTGAAGAATGAGAATTATAGTATTGACTTAACGTAATATCGCAAATTATAGATTGTTTTATTTATTTGGCTAGCCTATTTGCAGATAAATTGGTTTATAAAAAGAAGCTCAATAAATGTTGCCTTCTGCAGAAAATGGTGTACCGGGTTTCGGTCCCGTTCCCCGAGACACTATTATGGTAGAGAGGAAAGGCCAAATACGGGACTGGCCGAAATAAGCCTCTTACCTGCAGAAGGTAACTGGATAAAAATTATTAAAGATAACCTAGGTTAGTATTGTAACAAATGCTTGGACACCATGCCCGAACGAAAAGGTGATAGGTATCTATTACGCCCAACAATATTTACTCCATTAACACGGCCAAATCCTAAAATCTGCAGCGTAACTATCAACACAACAACAATTTCTTCTAATGCCTAATTACAGCATATAGAACAAGCTACAAAGTAGATATACTAATAAGCAATAACATAAACTACTTAATCTCCTTTTTTTACATTTCACTATTTAAAATTTTTAACTTTAAGAAAAGTAAAATACTAAATCCAGAAAATGTAAAGTTTTAGTGTTTTCTATATTGATTTTAGTTTTATAAGAGACAAATTTTGTAACAATAGGTACTTAATCCGTGTTATATTTTTAATGATATATATATTAAAAACTTCCTTTGGACTTGTAATACTAATAAAATATAATGCCACTAAATATCAATGGTAAATACTAATAGAATTATTTCATCTACTACTATTGTTGTTGCTGCTTTAATTGCAATTATAATGGTAGTTACTAGTAGTAGTGGTGGTGGCGGACAGTTTTTTACTTTTAGTCAGATAGCATATGGTCAGTCTAGTGCGAATACTACTACAACAGGTAATACATCAAACAATTCTACTCCACTTCCTGTTCTTTTAATACATGGCTATATGGAAGATGCTGCTGTTTGGAATAAATGGGTAGATTTGCTCAAAAAAGATGGCATCTCTGTCTATCCTATAACATTCAAACAATCAGATGATAAATGTGGGTCAGCTGCAGAACATGCAAAAGAATTATCAAATATAATCGGACAAATCAAAGATGAAACAGGACAAAACAAGGTGAACATTAGTGGGTCACAGCAAAGGAGGATTGGATGCAAGAGTATACTTGGCTAACAATACAAAGGATGTTGCAAATCTTGTAATGATTGGAACACCAAATGCAGGCTCTCCTCTAGCAGAGTCAAGCGAAGTTTGTACTCCTGCTGTATATGATTTAAGACCTGGTGCAGCAGCTACCGAAGTAAAAATGAATCCAAACACAAAATACTATACTATTGCAGGTGATTGGAATCCTAAATTAGGAAACTGTCAGCTAACACCGGCCCTACCTATGGAACAATCAGGATTCTCTAAACTTCCCAAACCTAATGATGGGATAGTGCCTTTATCAAGTGTAGAATCACAAGATTATTTTATTAATCTTGGACACAGCAAAAGTTGTCATTCTAATCTAATGAGTGAGTATGAATATGGATTAGCAAAAGGAGTACTCGTTGAAGGTAGTAGTAGTAATCAAACAAACTCTCAACAACAACAATCACAACAACAACAACCTTCACCACAACAACAAAGAAATCAGAATTCTGGTATATCTTTAGACTTGACTACGCCTACTGCTGGTAATTTGTATGGTGGAGACAAAAAGGGTAGCTTTGACTTGTCATTTCAAAATAGTACCATGATTGTTACTGCTAGAATGAATGAACCTCCTGCAGATGGGAAGGTATACGAGGGCTGGTTTGAAGACAAAGGTGACGCATCAGGTTATTCATTAAGTGTAGGTAAATTCAATGAAAAAGATAACACTCTTACTGTAAATCAAAGAATGGTTAATCCTTATACATATACAGTATTTTTTGTTACTGCTGAACCTGTTAATGACCCTGACCCCAACCCCTCTGATGTGGTAGTAGGAGCTAAATTGCCTATTCCATTTGGGCAATAAATTTTTTTAACAATTTCTTTTTTTATATAACATCGACAATTGGTCATACAAGAAGGTAAATCTTAGATTATCTTCTTTATTACTAAACATTAGATTTTTCTCTTGCATAGCTATCGATATTACTCATCATGTAAATATTTTCTATTAGTTAATAATATTATCTGAATATTCAAAATCAAAAATAATTGTTCCTAATAATAAAAGCTAAATACAAGGTAGTAGCAGTAGAACCTTACTACATGGACGATTCTAATCACGAACGGCTAGCCCAATATGTAGATGAACTACACTAATAGTATTTGTTTAGATTCCATCCTTAACTTTATACTATCTATTTATGAAAAAAAGTAATTATATAATAGTAGTAAATTATTTCAAGACTTTCTGAATTTATCCATAATAGAAGGCTATGGCTTTTATCAATAAAATAATAGGACCTACCTAACTAAAAGATTAATGTAGTTATTAATATATATAGAAATATTATTATGATTATCTGAGTTTGTCAATAATTGCAGAGGGAATAGATTTTTTTCTACCTACAACTTTAACAATCTCGCTCCATACCACGTCATTAACTCCATCCATACCTTTTATCTTTTCAAGGAGGTCAAGGAGAATAACGTTATCTTTAACTATTGTTTCAACTCTCAAATCAATTGTATGCTCTCCAATGCTTTTACCAACATATGTTACCTAATCTATTTCCAGCAGTTTATTGGCGACAGTATTTATCTTTCCGTTCTTTACTGAAATAAAAAAATCAACACGTCTCCATCCAAATTTCTCTATATCCAAGACATAATGTAATTTTAAAAATTCGCTTTCTAATCGCTTACGTCTTCTCCGAATAGTAGTGACTGGGACTCCTAATTCTTTAGAAATAATGTTTGATTTTGAATTACCATTTGGTGAAAGCAGAATTTGTAATAATTTTTTATCTATATCCGATAGATAAGCAGGTTTATCCGCATTAGCAGACATACATAATATAAAAAAGAGGATTTGCTATATAATAATATTGATACAAATAGACTAAAATGAGTTAATTATGCATCTTGACTGTCAATATAACTGGGACTGGATTTAAAAACCATTTTTTAGATTTCTCTTTAATAATGATCAGATTTACAGATATTTTTTAATTAAATGGTCAAGAACATCAATTAGTTTGGATTATTTTTATTTATACTTGGTTCTTCATTAATAATATCAGGATATTTAATGATGACAAACTACCATGCTATTTCATTCAGTACCTTTACCTAACGACTATACAGATGCATTGATTTATTATGATGAATAATAAACAAAAATACGATATAGTATAAGGTAGCAAAAAAAGTATTATTAAATCCAAACCAAACTCATAAATCAATTCTTTTGGTCGATGACG
>CAWIYT010000257.1:0-12397 GCA_963840085.1 uncultured Nitrososphaerales archaeon | reverse complement strand
AGGAAAATGAAATGTTAGTCTTTTGCTTTTATTGTTAGAAGAGTATTTATTATTAGAGTGTTATGTTAGGATATATCTTAAAGTGATCTATCTACTATATCATTCAACGTTAGATAATGATAATACTCATTAAATAATAAGAAAATACTATAAAAATGTAGATGATAAATAATAATTTTAACAATACTAGGAGTGCTAGTAATTATGATACAGTAATTCCAAAACAATTTCTCAATTATATAAATTATGAATTAAGTTTTTTTGAAAAAATAGTTTTTTTGAAAAAATTACCCATAAGAAATTTTTCTTTAATATTGTAAGCAATGACAGATTTGAATTGAATGTATATAAATCAAAAGAAGTAGAAAATGATAATAATAAATCAAAATATCATTTGGTTTACAGTGCAAATAATTTTTATCATTTTATCAAAAATTTATTGATGATCAGAGAACATTTAATTAAAAATTTTAGTAATAAGATAACAACAACATAATAAAACAATATATAATTAATCAAAAAAGAATGAATGTAAATAAGATATAATGATTTAGAAGAAACTAGCATAGTAATTTATCGATTAAAAATGTTGAAATGTTATAAAGTTATAATAAGAGTTTTTTAATATTTAATTCGATAATGTGATTCTTCTACTATAATTTATTTGGTTTTTGTTATAATAAATATATCCTAATATTTTTATAGCAAATTTGAAATGATCGTTTAACATATTAAATATTAACATGCAAATTGAAAAATCCAATACTAGTTCCTGTTTTGAATATTGTATTGATTCAAAAACAGAGGAATTAAAAAATAAAATAATACCATCTTTATCTTCCCCTCATCATCCCAAAAGTTACTATACTCTAAGGTATTTCTTCAATCCAAACACTATATTTTTCCATCTCTTTATGCATACACAAGTTTATGATAAAACTACCAATGAGAATATAGAAAAACAAGGTATATTGTTAAGAAGTTGGAATCCTATAACTAAACGTGGAGAACGTTATTTCTTTAAAAAAGGGGAAGAAGGAGAAGGTGATTTAAACTTAAAAAAAGTTTATTTCCCAAATACAAAAACAATATTTGAATTCTCTAATAGTAGTAGAAGAGAAGATGTAAATGAAGAAAGTTACTACAAATTAGCAGAAGAGATAGTTGAACAAAGTCCACATAAAGATATTGAAATAAAATTTACTGGTAATTCATAATAATAATAGTCCTGGACCAATTTTTCCATTTTTTCTAATTTTTCAACAATAGAAGGATCTAAAATATCAAAAGAAGTTTTTTTTGGTGGTAGTAGTAGAAGAAGAATATTGATTCTTATTTTCTAATTGATCATCAGTAGTCATTTAATCCTTATAATATAACAAGTAGTTAAACAATCTAATAAAATTGTATTTCAAAAATTAAAACAACAAAATAAAAAAAAGTATTTATTGGTTAGAAGAAGATCTTTCTATTTTCTTGAGAAAGTTAAAGTAGTTCTGAACAGAATCATTATAGTATTTTTGTGCAATTTCTATTGATTTGTTATAACTTTCTGTAAATCCCAATACAACATCATTTAGTCTTCTTGTAGCATCAATTGTATTATCTGTAATAGTTTGGTTGGCCTTGTTGTAAACATCTGCATATCTTTGTGGAGATGTAGAATCAGTTCTATAAGATTTAGATGTAACATCTAAAAATCTTGATATTACTGATTGATAAGTTTCAAGAAGATTCTTTTGCAATTCTACAAAATTGTTTGTGATTGATTGGAATGTATTAATAGCGTTTTGTTGATATTTGCTTGTTGTATCGATACTTTTCTCAATAATTTCATTGCTTCTCTTTTTATATTCATTGATATTCTCATTGAACTTATTTGTTGCATCTGAAATCTGTTGTTTTTGTTGGTCTAGAAGTTTTTCTGTTCCATCTTTTACAATACTAGTGTATTTTTTATTTTCTTCTCTTACGTTTGTCATATTAGTAATAGTTACATGTCTATCCAGTTTATAAGTAATAATAAATTAAAAAAAGTAACACTTAATTTATCAATTTAGGTAAATATTGATTATTATTATTATATTCTAAATTGTTAATAATTTTCTAATTTATCAAAACATTGTATTTTGTATCTAACATTTCTAAATGTTCCTCAGTTGGAAAGACAAGGAACAGACGTACAAACTAAGATTGAAGAATTGCAGTAGAGACGGTCTTATATGATGAAGATAAAGTTATTGAATTATCGAACATTGGGATCATGAAACGACTATTTAGAGAATTAGTCGAAATAGAATTGTATAAAACTTCAAAAGAAAACCTTGGTGAAAACTTGTCTATTCAAGATGATATTGGCAGTGTATTAGCGTATCTGAAAGGTGATGAATTAGTATGTCCTCGAGGGCTGATAAGAAAAAAACTGAAGTTTCCGGATGGATTGGCTAGATATATTGGCCAATATTTCATTGATAAACAAACAGAATTTTACTTAAAACTAAAATTTAGACCGTTTCCACCAAGGACTAATGATGATGATATTTTAGAATTTGAAGAATGGAAAAAAGAACTGGCTAAAACTCCAAAGCAACGTAGAGAGGAAAGAAGACTATTTTTAGAAAAACATAGAGAAGAGAGAAAGCATTGGTTGGAACAATTAAACCAAGAAGAAGAGGAATCTAAAGAAGGCTCAGATCAATAAGAATTGGAAGATTAAGAAATGAGTTATTATACTAATAATATTAATCCAAAATCTTGTACCTATGGATGTGGATTACAAATCTATTGTATTGGAATACTTCAACTAATGAATATTTCAGAAGTATTCACAAAAAAGAAATATATATATATATTCTAACTCATCAACTGTTTTGATTTATTTAATATTTTGAATATGATGATCATAATTTACTAAATTAGGTAAAGTAATTGGAGAAAACATAAGAATTATAGAATCAGTAATCTTTTTCACTGCTTCAATCATTTGAGGATATAGCCAATCTTTTTCTTCTTTTTCAATGTAGGAATCATTTAAAAAGAAATCCCCAGTTATAACAACCAATTTAGAATTATATTTTTTTATAATATCTTTTTCAAGATCAAATATCAAGAAATGTGCTAACTGATGAATTGTAGATACTCTTTTTACTATTGTATTATTTAATACCATATCTAAATTCATTTTGTACTTTTTACGGGCTTTTTCCACTATTTTATAAAAGTCTAATTTATTATCTGTTATTAGAACATATACAGTAGGAGACTCTAAGCCACCAAATTTTTTAGGTAAAAGACCTCTTACAAAAGTATCGCAAACTAAATCTGAAGTAGATTTAACAAAACAAACTTTATCGCCTATTGCTAACTCTATTCTTCTATTTTTCTTTTTAATTTGTGAAAGTTCAATAGAAAATCTATCAACTAAAAGATTATGTGCGGTAGTAAAGTTATTAAGTGTATTATTATAAGAAGGTCGAATTCTAGTGGTAGTAGTAGTAGAAAGAGAATGATAATCAGTTTGAGTTATTTCGTTCCCTTTCAATCTATTTCATGATGGATAATAGTATTATAAATTCACTAGATATAGTTGAAGAGAGGGAGAGGTATTAAGTAAATTCTTCTATTAACAATATTAAATGTTACAACCGATATACAAATACAAATATTCAAATGTAATAGATGCAAAAGGAGAAAATTATTCAACTGAATCCATTGATAATGTCTTTCTTATTAGAACAATATAAAATAAGAATGATGACATTTTCCCTTGATAATACAAAGTGATCTATTCTTTTTGGCAATTTCAATAGGAAATTGTAAAAAATATCAGAAATCTATTAAAAGTAAAATTTGAATAGATATTTGACGTACATTTCTAACTATATGAAGAATCTATTGCAAATTTATCAGATAAACTAATCATCTTTCAAAGATTACATACAATAAAAAAAATCAAATAGTTATTTCAATAATACTTAACTTTAAGTTTTTGGAGTTATAGATTTTATTATTTCTAGCATTATTGGTTCTAGTTTATCATATTTAGATGAAAGTGATGAGGAAAAAACTGTATAATGTCTGTCATTTCCTTCTGGAAAAGCCAATGATACTAAAATTGCATATCCTTTATCAAAATAAAGTTCAGAGTAAGCCGGTAGTCCAGCAATTGAGACTTTGCCTTTGGGATATGTGTCTATTTTATTTGCATCTGAAGATAAAGGTAAATTAAACATCATATATACATCGACATATCTTTGTTGTCCAAGTTCTATATGACTTTTGTCTGAAGGTTTTATCGCTTCATCTGAAACTTTGATTGATGCATTACTTGCTTTATCCCTAAATACAAGTTCATAATCATCAAATCTACTATCTGAGACATCAACATTCCAATGACTGGGATACATGAAACTTAAATTATCAGATTCACCTTTTATCCAATTCCCAGTATCTTCTAATTGATATGTTTGATTTTTTATTTTCTCTTGAACAGACTGTGCTCGTTTATCTAATGATTGACTACCACTATCAGAGAAGGAATCTAATTGATTTAATTTTCCTTGTACTAATTTTAGTTTTTCTTCTAATGTAGTTGAACCTCCAATTTGTTCTTGTTCTTCTTGTTGTCCTTTAATAGTTTCATGTATGGTTTCGTTTTCTAATGCTACGGTTTCATTAACTAACTCTTCTGTTGTTAAATTTTCATTTGCCTCTTTAGCAGATGTTGATATTTTTTCTTTTTCCAAAATTGCATAAAATCTTGTCGGATTTCCTTGACTTCCCATTCCTGATTCTGTAATTTCCTTAAGTTGATATCCATGTTTTTTTACTATATCTATAGCATGCCAAAACGGTACCAATGTTCCATTTAATAAAAGTAAATTTTCTTCATTCCCTCTTAAAACTACAGAAGATGCACTTTGATATTCTACTTCAATAAGTGATCCCGCATCCTTAAACATTTTTGAAAAATCTATAGGAGGAAAACCAACATCTTCTTTTAATTTATTACTACCATCAGAGTGATAAGCCGCTTGTAATTTTTCTCGTGCTAATTTTAATTGTTCTTCTAATGATGAGGCACCAGTACTACCTCCCCCACCACCAGTATATTGTGCAAAAATATAGTTAGTCAAAGAAATGATTATAAGAAAAGATAATAGGGATAATATTAGAATTACAATAATATTATTTATCATATTTTCTGTAAATTGAATATTATCTAATAAATTTTTTGAATCTTAATATTAATAACAATATGTAGAAATATTGTAAACTAATCAGTTTGATAGTTTAAAATATGTTAAGGAAAGAAAAAAAGAAAAACAACACTGTATTATCATCAGCAACTTTCTTCTAATTCATCCATCATCATCATGTCGCTATCGCTATTGCTGTTACTGCTAATTGCTGATGACGGTGATCTTCTTGTTGCCTCTTTTTCTGCTATCAGAGTATCTTTAACTGCTTTGATTCCCTCGCTTTCCATCTTTAAAACATCTATAGCAATATTTGCGGCTACTTCAGCGCATTTTGCCTTTTCCGTACCTGATGTTTTATCAGATATTACTTGATTTTCTAATGTTTTGTACAATGTCAGGAGTCTATTTTTAAGCAAATTATATTCCAAAAAGAGTGTATGATCCGTCTTTTGCCTCTGCATCTGACCATACTTTTTCTCTATGCGTTGGGAATATCTGGCTACTGTCCTTGTAGAAATATGGAGTTCTCTTGCTATTTCTTCTTGACTTTTATTCTCAAGCAATAATCTGAATATTTGGTGCAACTGTGCCTCATACTGTTGTTTGCTGATCAATTTATTTTATCACTGAAACCAGACACATTATGACACATTTACATAAATAAATATTATGAAGACAAATACAAATTCAGAATTTTTCATTGTTGGTATTATTTTGTCTACCAGTTGGTATGTTTGATTTGACAGTCATTCAGACAGTTTTAGTCTACTCTTCCTTCTATTTTTCCTTTTTGCACAAGTAAAAAGTACAAATCCTTGTAATTAGTTTTCAATGTTATAATACTCATAGGTGGTATCTGTTTTTTGTATGCTGTCGTAAGTGCAGTGTTTACAACAGATCTTGTATTAAAATCAATTTTTCTTAACAAATCACATTTTTGTAACCATTCGTAAATTATCTGATAAGACTCTTCAAACGATAATTTTTTGATGACTATCAAATATGGTGCCAAAATTAAATTTATTATTATTTTTCTATGATCTGGAAATGAATTTGTAAGTATCTTTTTGTCTATCCATTCATAATAATTCTTGTTAGTAATATCTTTATTTTTGTTGTTTAGACTTTTTAATTTCAATAGCATTTTTTGTCTTTGTTCATTCTGGTCAATCTTTTTTTGTATCAAATAAGTTCTAAACTCTTCCATAAACTCTCTAGGTATAGATGGCTTAACTTCATTCCATTTCTGAACAATTTTGACTTGTCTATTATATTTCGAATTTATTGATCCCGGTATCCTCAAAAGACAAGATTCGAAATGAAGGATTATTTTTTTTGCCTGCTTTACCATTTGACAAATTATCTTTTGCAAACCTTAAAAATTCTTGTGATGGATTTTCAAATTTCTGAAATTCTGTTATATTTTCTAAAGCAGTTGGGCAATAAACAGGTTGATAAATATGATAGCCTCCACCAGTAAATAATACTGTAGGTTGTACATCATCATCATTTCCTAATTTTTCTTTGATATTTTTCAGTGTTTTATCTAATACCAGCCATAAGGATTTTTCAGATTTGAAATCTTCTAAATCAAAATCGATAAATAAAAGGTTTGGTGGCCATGTTGAACCTTCTTTTAATGATGGAAATGCATTGATTCTGCAATCTATAAAATCAGATTCTATGAAATGTTCTAATGCTCCTTCTTTTGAATAAACTATTTTTTGGTATCCTAATTTTTTAGTCATTATAGTTCTTGGAAATATGGTTGGTTCTTCTAAATGAGATAAAATAAAGTCTAGGCCTATTTCTATTTCCTTCTTTTTTTTATTTGTATCAATGCCATCCTCAATTGAGGCCAACGTTACTATTTCTTGCTGTGTATTGTCATTATTATATCTCATTATGCTGCTCATTTCTAATCAATGAATTGTATTTTTCTTCTGTTATCTGATAAATTGGTCCGTTTGGAGATAACTGAAATCCCTTTAGCGGCTCAGAGTGTGAAGGCGTGAGCACTGTGAAGGCATCTGAGAGAGGGGTATCACTATTTTCTTCTTTTTCTTTGTATTGATCATCATTATTTGCTAATAATAACGATGGTTGATCTTGTGTTTCAGTATAATCTACTTCTTCCATATTCTCTTCTATTTCAGTTGAACTCCTTCTGTCAGGGGTGCTCACACCCTTCACGCCTTCACATTCAATGTCTTCATCCTCCTCATTATCATTATCATCGTAACTACTGCTTTTTCTTCCATTATGATTCGATATCTCTTTGACTATGATCTTTGTTTTGCCAGTCTTTGATAGTTTTTCAATCACTTGACGATCAAATATCAGAACATTGCCATCGCGTTTATGTTCTGTTTTTGCTCCAAATGTATCAGATAATAAACCAGTTATCGTACTTCTGTATATGGTTCCATAATCTTCTGTGTGATACTCATGCGGTCTTTTCTCATCTTCTTTTCCTGAAATATTTTTCTTCAATTCATCCCAGAAAGTTTTAAACTTTATTTCAGGTCCATTATATTTGATTAAATCTGAGATTATAGGTAATATGACAGAGTCAATAGATGATTCTTTCTTTTTATTCTTTATATCAAGAAATTTTTGCAAGGATTCAATGATTTCTTGATTTAAACATTTGGAACCATAAAATAGTTGAACTAAATGTTTTACCAGTTCCTTATCTCTACCTTCAACACCAATGTCAAGGTCTGGAATTGGATCTTTGAAATGCATTAGTCTGTAAACTAATAGTAATTTTCTGAAATCTTCTAATTCTTTTAATAATTCTTTATTTTGTGATCCACCTGTATCGGTTGGATTCAAGATTTCTTTAATATCATATTTTGTACTTCCTTTAAAACAATTAATTGGTAAAATCCTTGTATTTACTCCTCTAGCGATAGATTGACCTAATGATCTTTCTGAAATAATTAATTTTTGACAGAAACTAAAGAAAAATTCCTGCTTAAGTGTATTAGGATTTATCTTTGGAACTCTGCCATTACGAGCATACCTGTCTTGAGAATAGCCATTAATTCTTGTGATTTGTCTATTCTGTCTGCTTCCTCCAAGATCATTGTACATTGTGCTGGTTCTATGGGTCCAAGTAATCTAAATAAATTTGCTGCAGTAGGATCAGTCATAGTTACTACTCTATAAGCAATGGCTCCAAATGAATCTGCCATTGAACTCTTGCCACTTCCATTACCTCCTACAATATAATCATAGTGAATTGTCGAAAATCTATCCTGAAAAATAGACAAAATTACATCTGCTGCTACAAGGTTTATTTTGCATTCCTCTTGATTATTATATTTTGAAATTATGGATTTACTTTTTTGAAATAAGTAATCTTTATCAATATTGTTACTTAATATGTTATTCTTTATAAGATTAATTTCATTTAGGCTTGAAAATTCATATGCATTATATGGAGATTCTTCTACTTCTGGTGGTCTCAAAATCCTGGTATTTTATTCAATTTTTTCTTTAAGTTCAAACTCTTTTGATTCATGATTATACTTTACAAAAAATGGTAATCCATTAACAATTACTGCTTCATGCAATTCTCCTTTACCCATCTGAGAATATTTGAAAGTAACAAATTCTCGTTTAGAATCTTCTAATTCTTTAGCATTATCACTATTTTCTGTTTCAAGAAGAATTTCATCATGGTTATCGTTCAAATGCCTTTGTAGTAGTCGTTTCGATTCCTTATCATGTATCCCATTTTCTTCTGCCATCTCTGCAATTGTATTAAGATTATTCTGCCATTTCTTACGGTCTATTGTAAATATTATATCAGCACATGCATTATGATTCAACGATATCCTTACATCATGAGTGTCAACATAATAGACCGAGTTAGTTACTAAACCACTTTGTTTTAATCGGTCACTTCGCTTTAACGGGATAATTTTTTGGGAATTACTATCGTTATTGTTATTGTTATTGTTATTATTCATCTTTGTTATTATTTAACTCGGGCCCCAATCTCTGGTCGATTATTCTATTAACAATTTCTTCAATTTTAGACTCTGCTACAAAGATTTGTCCGCCTACTATTTTTTTTCAAATGGCGAAGTAGCACAATAGATAGAATCTCCAGTTTCAGATACAACATTAAATGATTCATATTTTTTTGTATTTTTCTTATTTGTTTTTTTAGGAAACTTTAATAAGTTGTTAGATATAGTATTATTGTCCTTCGATTTCGTATTTTTTCCCTTACCTTCTTTTTTATTCAATTAGCAATATCTCCAAGTGGGGGCTCGAGGAATTTCAGATTCTAACATTTTGATAACAATTCTCCAAAACTTTGCTTAGTTCCTCATAAGTCTCTTTTGTGACCCTAATGCTTTTTGTTTCCGCCATCGTGATGTTGTTCACTCACATGCTTTTCTTTTGTATGGATCAACGTGAATGGTCTGTGTCCGTTTTTTGCCATCTATCTCATTTGTTTCTATGATTTCGTATGGTGGAATTACTCTTTCATAGTCTTCTCTCAATTCCTCATTTTCTGTTCTTAGTTCCCGATTGCCTTTTTCTAGATTTTGATTTGCCTGAATAAGTTCTTTGATCTGTTTTTCTTGCTGCTTAATAAGTTTCTCAGGATCGTTATAGATAACATGTAGTTCTTGTAATGTGCTCTCCTCATCCTCCAGATCATAAACTGTGTCTATTGCTTCGGTCATCTTTATGCCTTTTTGCTGTCGGAATTCTTCAAGTTCTGGACTTGCTACACTACTACTAGAAGAATCTTCTAGAACATTAATTTAAACGCTTTCAAATTCTTGTTCTGGAACATTGTTCTGTAACATTCTTTTTGCTGGTCAGCCTCTGTCACCTACTAGTTGTCTATTTTCTTCATTGAGGTAGTTGTATATTGTTCTTGATGAAAATCCATATTCTTCAAAGTCGTCATTTTTTCCTGCTATATAATCACATATTTTTTAATTGACCAGTCTTTGTTATCGTTATGGACAATTACAACCAGTTCATTTACATGTTGCTTTACTTTGTCTATTTCCTTGTTTGCTAGTTGAAAATGCTCTCTAAGTTTTTGATTGACATATTCAAATCTGTCGCTGTGATATGTTCTTGCTGCTTGTATTGTGTTTGTGTTGCTATTACTATTACTCATTTTTTACCAATTCCTCCTTCTTTCTTCTTCCTGTTTCATCATCGTCCGACTCGTTTTCAATGATGTCTATGAAACTGTCTATCGCATCACTGAGCAGTGTCAGGTCTTTGAACAGTGTTGTTTTTTGCTGTGGTGACAGACCTTTTAGTATCTCTATTCTATATGGTTCTGTCAGGTCGATATGTTTTTGTTCGTATTCTGATTCACCTTGTGTTTTCTTGTAACCTGTTAGGGAATACAAGCCACGATGCAGGTTCTCCATTATGTCTAGATAATACTGTGCTGAGTGTTTGATTGTCATAGGTTTTTTTGTGTCTATCTTTTTTTCATTTTTAGAACCTATCTCAAAATCATGCCCTAACATTTTTTATTTCTTCTCCTCCTCCTTGTGCTGCTGCTAAAATTCTGACCAAGACATCGTTGAAACAATCGCCTGCCTTTCCTAGATCTTTCAATTTTTGATAGACCTCTTGATTTACAGTAATATGTTTTAACTTCTTCATTAGTTTAAAATCATATGTTAAGGAATTTAAGACCTCGCTGCTAATATAATGTAAAAGAATTGGCTAATAATTTATACAAGAAAATTTTTGTTAAATTGAGGACTAAAAATATGAATGAGTTATTGAAAAACTCCTTGAAATAATAAACACAATAATTTGAGAAGTTTTTTCAAGTGAATTAAGTTAATATATTAATTTTAGTATTATTCAGAAACACATGTTCCTCTTTATATTAGATCTTTAGCAAATTTACTTTTTCTTATTATTGCTTCTGCTGCTAGTAGAAGAAGAATTAGAAGAAGGAATTGCTATTTCTGCTACTGCTTTATTATTTATTTCTGGTTTTAATTGGATTCCTTTGACTATTCCACCAGGTTGTTTATTATCATCGTCGTTGTAAAGAAGTGTATTACCAGGTTGACTTAGCAAGAATGTATTGAATCTATCGGCTAAAAATACAACAGATTCTTCTAATTTTTTAATCTGCTCTTCTTTTTCATTTTGTTTATATCCTAATAATCGGTTAATATCCTGTAACTCTTCAATCTTAGTTTGTAAGTCTGCTCCCTGTCTTTCCAACTGAGGAACATTTAGAAAAGTCAAATATGGTTCAATCTTCTTGAAAATCTCTGCTTTTTCACTATCTTTTTTTCGCCAGTAGGTGGAACCAGCATGACCAATGAACCACTCAGAATAATCTGCATAACCCAGAGTCAGATATTGTAGTTTTTACAAAACGTCTGAAAGAATGTAAAGTTATTTCTCGTCTAATCTCATTTCCATCTTCTCTATTGCCCATTCCAATTCTATCTAAAGTATTTGAAAAAAAAGGAGCCAAATTCCCATCTAATACTTCTGGTCTTGGATTATCTGTTTGATTTAGATAAAAGATAAGTTCGTTTTGTTTCTTTTTTGGAGTTCTATATTCAGTTATAGTCTTTCCTGTTTCTTTATCGGTATAACAAATTCTTCGTTTTCTATATTTATAATCTAACCATATTTTTATTTGTTCTACTGTTTCCTTAGTTAAAAAAACATATCTATCCGCTTTTGTTTTTGTATATTCTCCTCTAATAGTTAATTTTGCAGGTTCATTAGATTTAGTAGCAATAATATCCAAATCTATCTGTCTAATAGATAATGCTTCTGTCGCTCTCAAACCAGTTGAAGCCAATAACATTACAAATGTTTTTAATCTCAAGTCAGAACAACCATTTAAAATTTTAATTATATCTTCTTTATTTATGGCTTCTTTATGTCTAAATATAGTTTTGGAAACCTTACTTTTAATTTAAATTTTCTTGGACTAATCTCTATGTCATTAAATTCAAGAAAGGTTTTTACTGTTATTATTTTATCTCTAAATGTTATAGATCCGATATTACAGTTATTATGTAAAAATATGCAAAAATCATTTAAAATATCGTATGGATCAAATTTTTTATTTTTTAATTGTTGAATTAATTTATCTATTTTTATTCCATATTTTTTGTATACGAATTTTTCGAATAACATGAGACGAGAACTGTATTGTT
>CAWIYT010000256.1:0-11938 GCA_963840085.1 uncultured Nitrososphaerales archaeon | reverse complement strand
ATTTAGAACAACTTTAATTGACACAGTTAGTAAACATGACTATATATTAGAGATCTAAATTAGTTATGGTAAAAATTATTAGATAGTGGTATGAATTTATGTTAGTCAGTATATTATTATATTTTCTAGTGCATCTAGTCCTATTAAAACAAACTTTTCTTTTCTCTAAAAGTTTTATATTACAAAATTATAATATTATATTAAGGAAATTTCGAATAAAAGTTTATTATACAATCTTAATAATAAGCATATACAAATGAGGTTCATGGGTAGAATTTTAAACCCATTATTATTATCTTTTAGTTTGATAATTATATATGCTATTTCTACAAATTTTGTATCTATCATATATGCTGAGGTATTTGAGTTCAACCCAGAAGATTATTATGAATTAGACAAAAATCACTCTTCTGAAGAAAATCCAACAAATGATGAAGCTACACAACAACAACAAAAATCAATTAATGCAGAGGATACAGATAAAGAGAATTGTATTAATAACCAAATCGAATCTGTTTTGTACTCTAATAGTGATCTAAGTTCTGATTCTTATTATTCTTCTAACTTCCACTTTATAAAAAAATTTGATAGAAATGGAAATCTTTTAGGTAGTTGGGGTACTGTTGGATCTGGAGATGGGCAATTTCTTCATGCCCATGGCATAACTATTGATTCAAAAGATAATGTGTATGTTAGCGATGCAGAAAATTGCAACATCCAAAAATTTGATAAAGATGGCAATTTTATTACCAAATGGGGTACAAAAGGAATTGGTCCAGGTAAATTTTTGCAACCTGAAAGTATGGCTGTAGATTCCTTGAATAATATTTACGTTGCAGAATATTCAGGAAAAAATATTCAAAAATTTGATAGCAATGGTAAATTTATAAAAATGTGGGGAAAAGAGGGTGAAAATATAGGCGAATTTAAAAAACCATGGGGAGTATCAGTAGACTCAAAAGATAATGTATATGTTAGCGATCAAGCAGTTCCCAGGGTACAAAAATTTGACAGTAATGGTAACTTTATAAAGATGTGGGGAAAGCTAGGCTCAGGGAAAGGTCAATTTGTACATTTACATGATGTAACAATTGATTCAAAAGATAATGTATATGTTACAGATGGTAGGCAAAATTCTAGGGTAGAAGTATTTGATAGTAATGGCAAATTTACAAAGATGTGGGGAAGTGAAGGAAAAGATGAAGGTCAATTTATTGAAGATCATGGTATTGTTGTAGATTCAGAAGGTAAGGTCTATGTAGTAGACACAAGAAATACTAGAATACAAAAATTTGATAGTAATGGTAATTTTCTTACTATGTGGGGATCACTTGGATGTAAAGATGATCAATTTCTAATTCCACATGATATAGCAATAGATTCTGAAGGTAATATTTATGTTACAGATAGTGGAAAATCACATTTTAGAGCAAATTATGATTGCAATCAAGGAGCTAACCATAAAATATAACAATATTGAAAAAATTAGATTAATTACAATAGTCTCTTTTATTTGTGAAATTTAAGAAAAGTATAGTTGAAAGACAATAAACATGTATAGAAAAAGATTTACTTTTAATTATTATTAGAGATTTTTTTTGTTATAATAAATAGTTTCAAGTAAATGAACAAATTGGTTTCATATCTGTTTAATCTCATTAACTAAATGGGTTCAATAACTAAAATAAAAACTTAAAGGATTCAAGTCTGATAAGTTAAGTCTCTAATCTTTTATCAACATTGTTCTATGCATTTAGCAAAAATATAGAAATGGATTTAGCTTTGTTATATAATCTATCAAGATGTGCCAAATAACCCTGTCAGACTAGAATTATCTACTGTACAGAAAAAGGAATTATTTTCATTCATGAAGAGATACTCATGACAAAGAGGAATACAGAAGAAGAGCATCTGCCATAAAACAAAAGATGGAAGGAGTACCTTACAGAACTATAGCCAAGAACCTCAATGTTACTTATCGTAATGTGTATGACTGGATTAAAAAATATAGACTCGGGTCTGGAAGGAATAAGAAATAAAAGAGAAAGAATGGAGGTAGAAAACCAGTAATATCTACCAACAAAAACAAAGAAACGATAAAAGACATAGTATTGAACAAATCTCCCAAGACATTTGGCTATCTCAAGAATACCTGCTTGAGTATCAGACTTTTAGCTACATATCTCTCATCATTACTAGAAATGAATGTCAGTCCTATGCAGACATGGAGGATAATTCAGGATTTGGGTGTAGTATACAAGAGACCCAAACTTGAACTGGAAAAAGGCATCGATTATGAGGAAAAGAAGAACAAGATAGACAGATACAAGAAAGTATCCTCTGCTCTTTTAAAAAAAGATTCTACTAGGTTTTGAAGATGAAACATGGTTACATCTGCAACCATACATAACCAGGACATACATGAGAAAGGGGAACAAAAAAAGATACTTTACAAAGGATCTAACGATAAAGTCAATGTATTCATCACACTTCTTTATCCCCTAAATGGAATCAAATTTACAACAAGTAAGACCAGAAACAGCAATGATTTTATAAACCATCTAAAAAGTATCAAAAGATATGTACTCAAAGAGAAGTATCAAGAGATTCATACTTGTAATAGACAATGCATCATTTCATGTAAGCAAAAAGACTAAACAATTTATAGAAAGACAATCGGACGACTGACTAACTGTACCATTTCTACCAACACGTTCACCATTCCTAAATCTTGTAGAAACAAAGGTAAACAGAAATCTGAAGAAAGATGTATGTGCAAACTATAACTATGAAACTGAATACAATCTATTATGTACTGTAAGAAGGTATCTTAGATGCATGGGTAGTTGGCCAAAGATATGATACTTAACTTATATAGTTGGACCTTCATTTAAAATTTGAACTTTAATAAATTGTGACTATTAAATGAATATGATCACTACATTAGTAAACTTTGAAATATTTATAATCCATATTATAACTGATATAGAATTTACTTTATATATTAAAGATATTTTGTAAGATCAGATTTTAATAATTCTAAAATCATTTAGAATTTTAGTTTTATTGGCTAATTTATTTCTAATCAATATTCTGTTGTTCTCTATTCTTTCAACAATTTTTCTTTCAAATTTGTCTGGGAATTAGGAGTTTTTCAGTCTTAATATTTTTAATTAATTTATAATTATCAAATATTTTCTAGAAAGACCAATCATAGATAGACTTAATTAATGAGTCAAATCTCATTGTGATTTATTACAGTAACATTAGACTCGTATTTTTACGTCACTATCTGCATTATTCCTGACAGGCCCATAGTTTTCTAGTTTTCTTCTAATTTAGCTATTCAAATAAATGATTAATGATAACGTGAAGCATTCTATACTTATATTACTAAATTTAATTAGAATGGTTATAATAATTGCTGACATTAATTAAATAAAGATATAAAAATTTGATATCTTAAAAGTTATGAAATAGAAATTGAGTTTCAAATATCAAGTATTGACTCTTTCAGGAATACTTCTTTTGGGAGCGGTATTATCTTCAATACCTTTTGGAACTAATAATGAAGTATTTTCTCAGATGCAAATGACTGGGAAAGATATGACTAAGAATAATTCCACAGCAATACAAACTGGTCAACAAATGAAAGGAATGGACATGGGCCAAATGGCGATGCCTCCACATTATTCTAAATCCACTTATCATCTAATGAGTTCAGTTAAAGGAATACAAATTTCAGGACTTGATATAGTAAATGATAAAGAATTATTGGTTAAAATTAAAAGTAATTCATCTAATCCAGTTAACCAAAATCTTACATTAGTAGGAGGCGGAGGAGATTTAGCTGGTTCTGCATCAGTAAAAGCAGGATGGAACGATAATAGTAAAGTAAATCTTAAATTACAAGGTAGCGGGTCACTTTACAATCTATAAGGCATCATTTACATCTATTTCCATAACTAAAAAACAAAGTTTTATTTTCATTTATTTCACCCTAATTTTTTTTCTTTTCTTTTACTTGAAAAAGGATTGGCAATTTCTTATATTGATTTGTTTAAAGTTTTTTTGCTATATGACATTGGTAATAGATTTATAATAATAGTCAAGAATTAAAAAAAGGGAAAAAAATTTATTTTTTTGTTGAAAGTTATATTTCTTCTTATTTCTTCTTATTCTGTATGTCCAGCTTCTGCAGTAGTAGCTGCATGCTCTGTACCTTCAGCGTGTTCTCCTGTTCCCCTTTGGTTACTTCATTTATACCTATTACAACTGTTGAAGTTGGTGGAAAATCTATATCTTCATCTGAAGTATTTTTTAGAGCAACATCTGTAAGTGTTGTTACATTTCCAGAAGGTACCAAATCAACATGATATAGACATTGTTCTCCAGGGGTTGACAAAGGAGGAATATTTTCAAGAGTAGCTGCTGTCATGTTGGGAGCTGAACCAATTAAAACCTGGATTGGAGTAGTACTATCATCTTCACAGGGAGCTTTTAAAGCAATATGTCCATTCATGATATGGTATGGTGTAGAATCATAAAGATGTATAAAATCTGCCTGCTGGAATAGTCTCGTCTTGTAATAATACTGTAACTGAATCTCTTACTGTACCTGTGTTGCTATATTCTTGTTCTTCTCCTGCTGTTTGAGTTTGATTTGCCATTGGAGTAGCAGTTTCTTCCATTGTTGTAGTAGTTTGATTTCCTCCTTGAGCATATGATGGAATATTACTAAAGATTCCTGCCACAACTGAGAGAGTTAAAATTGCGATAATACTGTATTTTTGTAAATTTTGCATTAAACTTTTCTAGAGTAAATTTACTTTTATACTTTATAGTACAACCATCGAACATCTCCTATAACTTGTTATTTATTTCTGTTATATCACTTAATCTATTTCATTCAAAAGTTGTACCAAAATACATTTATGTTAACTATTGATATTATTTGTTTGTTGTTAAGGAATTACAATAATCCTCATGCTTTTTACAATAAACCAAGACTATTGGTATTAATTGCAAGTATTGTTATTTCCCTTTCTGTAGTTCCATTTATTCTTCCTCATGTTTTTCATCCACATATGATATATCATATTATATTGCATCTAGTTGCTTTAATAATATCTCAATTTCTTGCTGTTGTTTCTCTCTTGGCATATCTTAAAGTCAGAACTACTCGCATATTATTTATGACCTTGGGATTTATGACACTTGTTGTTGCTGGATATGTGTATCTATTGAATTCAACAGAAGATTTTCATGTAATGTCTATACCCCAAATTAATATTGAAGTCTCTCATGTTATTTTGTTAATTATGGTTATGTTTTTTGGTATTTCCTTTTTGAAAAGCCCACGGTGAAATTTGGTGAGATGATTATGATTAAATATGAAAAAGAAGTTAATTCAATTCAAGAAAGAATAATTCAATTTGTTAATGATTTCCCTGGCATAAGATATAGAGAACTTTTAAGAATTACCAGAGTATCTAACGGTGTTTTGTCTTATCATCTAAATCTCTTGGATAATTCTGGAAAAGTTAAAGTGCATAGAATTAACAATAGAACAACTAGATATTTTTCTCATGATGTTTCCTCTGTTGAATCTAATTCAATAGGACTTTTACGTCAAAGTACTGCTAGAAAAATTATTCTTTATATATTAGAATCTGGACCTTGTGGATTTAATGATATCGTTACTTATACAAAGAAGGTGCCTTCCACTGTCTCCTGGCATTTGTCAAGATTAAAAGATGCAAACATTATCAAGGTACGTAAACAAAATGAACTGAATTATTATGAGATTAAAATAGACAAATTCACACTTCAGAAGCTATTAAATAAATATAAAAGTAGTTTTACAGAACAAATTGTTGATGATTATACAAATATGATTAATGAATTTTAATAAATATCTTTAAACCTAATTTTTCTTATTATTGTATATTTTAATTTCAATTAAATAAAAAGAAATAAGGTGACCTTTTTAAGGTCACCCATGAAATGAAACTACTGCTAGACAATCGGTCTGTAAATTTATCGCTCCTTTTGTCTAAATCCTTTTATCAATTGAATATTTAATAATCTTATGGTACATTCGATGAATGAACCTTAATTCTTATATTCACAAATATGTATTCTAATGTTACAGCCAAATACCAAAAGAATACATGGTTATTAGCCAAAGAACATATGTATTTTCTAGATTGGATTGTGTCTAACTTTTTTTAATAGTTAGATAAAATCCTCTAGAAATTGATATTTATAATGCCATCATTATGATAATGAGAATAATAAATAGAGTATTTACAATAAATAATAAAATGACACATATTTAAAGTTTCGAGATTTTTCTCGTAGTTAGAAGCTTCACGTCTTAATTTTATAATAACTTATTATGTATTAAAAAGTACAATCAAACAATAAAAATTCAAAGAAGATTGTTAGAACCAGTCTACGAATACTCCACAAACTTTATTGCTATTCAATTTCACTATTTATTTGTTGTTGTATTGGTAGCACTCACTCCAATATGAGACGTAATAGCCAGACAAAACCTTAATTCCTAAATAGATGTATTAGTCGGGTAGTAGAATAATAAATTAAAGTACAAACTCTACTCAACTAATACATAATCTAAATAGAATTAACTACTCTAATTGAATGTTAAATTATTTATTGTGAAATTTAAAACTCAACCAATAATAATCTTTTATACCATACTATTATTTGGAAAGTTTCTTTTATATCCATATAAAAAAATTAGTTACATAGAAATAAATTAAAATATCTGTGAATAAAACTTAAATTGTATTCTTTATTCGAGGAATGTATCATAAGTTTTATCTATAATTTATTAAAATAATTTTGTTTATTATATGATCAATATCAAACAATATCAGTTAGTTATTACGGCAATAGTAACAGTTGTATTTTTATTTGGCAGTTATACCAATCAAATCGATGGTCATAACTTTGCTGGAAATGAAGCGCTTCGATAATTCCAATGTATGTATTTTATGCATTTGCAATATCTATACAATGTCTAGTAATTTCATAAATACAGCCTTATATAACAAAAGTTTCTCCTAAGATAATAATCAATTTCGCTCTTATTGACAAATGTTTCAGCCAAGCTTAAAGCTGCATAAAACATAATTAGGATGTGTTTACTTTAACCACATCTCTTCCTGATGAAAGTTGGTGTACCAGTTTACTGAGAAAGGCCAGATGGAAAGACTACATATTATGTCCACATTGTAAGTCAAATAACGTAAAGAAGGATGGTCAGTATCGATCCTACCAAAAGTACTTTTGCAAGCATTGTAAAAGATCGTTCAATGACAAAACAGGTACTGTATTTCATTATTCACATACACCATTGAAGATATGGTTTTTGGCAATGTATCTATACTTTGTACTCTGGCCCGGATGTTCAATAAGACAGGTATCGCTTGAGGTAGTTATACCAATTCCAATATGCTATCGATTTATCAGAACAGTTATGGAAAAGTTATCATCTTCCTCATTATCATCTGCTAAACTTGGCGGTAATGTTGAAGGTGATGAATTTTATATAAAGGCAGGATTGAAAGGAAGATCATATCATGATGAGATAGTAAAACTAGGTAGAAAACCCAGGAAAAGAGGACTAAAACCCTGGAGAGGTAGAGGTACATTTTACAAGGATCATCCAATGATAACATGTATTCATCAAAGAAGGAACGGAATGACATATTTTGATGTTCCTTTACGACAGTCACTTCTTGATATTATATGTACCAGAGTAGAATATGGTTCAACTGTATTTACAGATGAATATAGAGCATATGACCAGCTGGAAGAACATGGCTTCATACACAAAAGTGTAATCCATTCACAGAAAGAATACGCAAATGATATTGTTCATGTGAATAATTGTGAATGCAGAAGCAACCTGTATCAGATATGGATAAGAAAGTTCATGGGCGTAAACAAGTACAATTTACAGACATATTCAAAAACATTCCAGTTTATTCATAACAATAGAACCAAAAGAGAACAAAGATTCATGGAAATTCTTTGTTACAACTAGCTGAAACATTCAGAAATAAGAGCGATCAATTTTTATAGTATTAATTGCTAATAATAATTAATTCTACTTTATAACACTAAAAATAGGATGAATTTCATTCATAATTAATAATTAGTTTTTATACTCTAATATTTATTAAAAAATAGACAATATATAGGAATTATCTAAAATCATAATATTTTATCATTTTTAGATTAATGATGTTAACTAATGGTTAAATAAAATAATTCTAAATAACTTCTAGAAATGAATAAAAATAAAAAAAGTTATTGTATTTCAACCATATTTTTTTCAATAGGGTTGGTTACCTTGTTAATTTTATCCGGGAGTAAGATCCTTGCCCTTGGTCAGATGCAAAGTGAAGAAAATCCAAAAGATAACAGTAATATAAATAAAAATTACAATGCAACATTAACAGGTAATCAACAAGTCCCTCTCGTTAAAACAAACGGTATAGGAAGTGCTTCTTTTGAACTACTTGATGATAACAAAACTTTACATTATCAAATAAATGTTTTAGACGTTCCTAAGATAACACAAATTCATATTCATCAGGGTAAAGCAGGAGAAAATGGTGATGTTATAGTAAATATATACAATTCCAAAGAAAATATATTTCAAAATAAAAATGAAACAAAGATGTCACAGATTGAATCTAGCTCAGTAACAATTAATGGAAATACACAAAGTTCGTTAATATCTAGTGGAACAATTAATAATTCAGATCTTAAAGGGCCTTTATTAGGAAAGAATATATCTGATTTAATAACTTTAATACAGTCTAAAAACACATATGTAAATGTTCATTCAGAATCCTACCCTGATGGAGAGATTAGAGGCAAGATAATGTAATTTTGAATTAATCCTGTAAATTTAAATTTACTTTTTTTAAAATCTTTATATAATTTTTATATAAATATTCATTAGATTATATTACTGACATATTAAAAATATGGATACGGATTACATTTTTAAAAACATGTTAGATGAAAAAAATCTACTATGTTATATAGCAATTCTATCTATAGCGATAATAATACTTTCATTTTTTTGTCTTTCTGAGTTTAAGATAGTTTATTCTGATAACCAAACAGAATCTGAAAAAATCATTGGTGTAAATATGAAAGGAATGTATACCAGTCTAAACTATGAAAGATTTCCTAATATAACAATTCCAAGTGATTATTATGCTGAAAGTTTCAAGCTTATTAAAAATATAGGAATGAACCATATCAGATATGTACTTTATTGGGAAGCATATGAAAATAATCCCTCATTGTTTTTACAAGAATTGGAAAATGTAGCTATCTCTTGCAGACAAATTGGGGTTAAAGATAATATATGATAATCATCAATTTCATACATCCAGCTGGCTTGATGAAAAAAGAGGAACAGGATTTCCTTCTTTCTTATTTGATAAAAGTCTTTATCCTGTTAATTCAGGCATAACAACGTCTAGTAATTCTACTGAATTATGGTGGACTAATTGGTGGAACAGAAACGTAACAGATGAGAATAACAAGATAAATGGATGGAATCTTCAAGCTAATTTTTTGAAAACCATTGTAAAATTACTTGATAATCATAATAGCACTAATGGGTATGAGATCCTTAATGAGCCTCAAATTTTTTCACAAGATCAATGGTCAAAAATTGGAAAATATTATAAATTTATGACAAATGAGCTCCGAAAGCAAACAAACAAAACTATTGTTCTAGACATGACCATTCCCATAAAGTTTCAAGATCCGGCTATTAATCTAACTTCTGAAAATATGGCAAAAATCATACCAAAAGATAGAAACTCTGTCTTTAAAATCTCGCTGTATGGAATTCCACGGGACAATAACTATCAAGATAAAAAACTGGAACTTCTCATAAATGTTTCAAAAATAGCGAAGATTCCAGTATACGTTGGAGAATGGAATAATGTAAATAGAGAAAAAAAATTGACAGCAAATACGGATGATACCAGTAAAATAAATGTTAGTAAAAGCGACCTCTCTCAAGAAGAATCAGATTTCCTTATAAATAAATTCAACCAATTAGAAGTATATGGGTGGGCATTTTGGAACTGGAATTATGTTAATACACCTCCACAAAATTTTAATTTAATTAACATAACAAAGAGTGGTGATATATTACCTACAAAATACTTTTATATACTGAAAAATTCAGTTAATAAATGAGTTTTGGAATCTGACTTGACTTAGAACCTTCCAAAAATATCCTTCTATATACAATAATGCTGTTGCTTGCTAGTTGCACAAGGCCAAGATAGTTTTTATCCTTTTTTTTCTTCTTTATTTCATACATTGTAATAATTTCCTGAATCTATTATGCCATTAATTTATTATATCCATCTCCATAACTTATCTTCTTGCTATATGATGTCTTCTCTTGTCCGATACTCTTTCTTCTTTTCCTATTCTATTTCCTATGTTTGGCATATCACCTTGATAGGATATAATATAAAGTAAAAGTGATTATTTTGGATTGATTGCTTCTGAACGAAGTTATTCGTAGAGAATAAAACAATGTAACTAGCGTTTATTTACACAAATAAATTACAAATGTCTTTACAAAACTGGTAAGTCTAGATTTATAATTGATTATTAAAAACTTTAGAACTATCCTTATTAACTTGGATTAGTCGAGTTTACGAATTATTATAAGCTATGGAAACTAATAAATTGCAACGAGTAACAAAAACAATAAAAAAATAAACGGAAAAAAGTGATAATAAGGATAGCAACAGAGGATTGGCATCTGTTGATCAAGCGACTAGAGAAAGAGTAGCAAGAGAGGAAGGAAAAGTCTCGAGAAAAAAAATGACTGACGATAACTAGGAAAAAGTGAGATATTATTATAGGCGTATCAAGAAATGAATGGTAAAATAATATTCAATAGTAATCAATAACCATACAAGATAAAAAAGGCATTAACATATAAAAATAAATAATAATGATAATAATAACACAATTATGAGCGTTGAAAGAAATAACATACTCTCTCTTTTAGATAGTTTTATTGAACAGATACACAAAATTAGAAAGTATCTTATAGGAGTTTCAGTTTCATCAATTATTCTTGCTCCAATTGCTATTTCACTAGCAATATTTCTTTTTACTCATCAATCCTTCTTTAGGGTATTAGAAGCAGAAAGTGATTTTGGATTTGGATTAGTTGTGTTATTATCTTCTGTAATAATAATATCTTCTATTCTTTTTGTTACTGGAATCCTTCAATATAGGCAAATAAGTTCATGGCATAAGAAATATGAATCATACAAGAAAGAAAAAGATGATATTGAACAATATATTGCTGATAAATTTAAATTTGATATTGTCGATAAAGATGATAGTAATAATAACAATAAAGAAAAAAATTATTTTATTTAGATGTCATATTATAAGTTTATTGTTTACTAATAAATGAGAAAATAGATTTCTAATTATTAGACTTCTAAAGTAATTAAAGATTAGCTATTACAATTTTTAATATTATACAATAAAAATATATTGTTATAATATTTGAATTTCAATAATGAATAATTATAATATAAGATTACCAAAAAAAAATAATTACTTTCTTTTTATCTATTTGCATATATTTATTATTATTTATTATTATTATTTATCATATTTTTCCTTCTTTATTCCTACTTTTGTTGAATCTGAAAATTCATCGTCAATAACAAATTCTACACAGGACATATTAAACAAGGCTAACGTATTACTAGATTTACAAAAATATGATGAAGCTCTACAGTACTATGACAAAGTATTAGCGATAGATCCTAATAACATAGATGCAATGAATGACAAAGGCAATGTTTTAGAAGATTTGGAAAGATATGAT
>CAWIYT010000255.1:0-10237 GCA_963840085.1 uncultured Nitrososphaerales archaeon | reverse complement strand
GACTTACAAAATATCTTTAATATATAAAGTAAATTCTATATCAGTTATAATATAGATTATAAATATTTCAAAGTTTACTAATGTAGTGCTCATATTCCTTTAATAGTCACAATTTATTAAAGTTCAAATTTTAAATGAAGGTCTAACTATATATCAGACTTGAAGCCTTCTAATCTTTTATTTTAGTTATTGAGTCTATTTAGTTAATTGGACCAAGCAGATATGAATCCAATTTATTCAATTACTTGAAACGGCTCTGTTAAGTTAAGCAAAAATAAGCAAGTAAAGTGAAAAAATCTATTAAAATTGAGCACAGAACATAATAGAAAGGTAGAATGTATGACTACTTAATCCTTAAGTTAACAGGGCCCTTGAAACTATTTATTATAACAAAAAAATCTCTAATAATAATTAAAAGTAAATCTTTTTCTATACATGTTTACTGTCTTTCAACTATACTTTTCTTAAATTTCACAAATAAAAGAGACTATTATAATTAATCTAATTTTTTCAATATTGTTATATTTTATGGTTCACTCCTTGATTGCAATCATAATTTGCTCTAAAATGTGATTTTCCACTATCTGTAACATAAATATTACCTTCAGAATCTATTGCTATATCATGTGGAATTAGAAATTGATCATCTTTACATCCAAGTGATCCCCACATAGTAAGAAAATTACCATTACTATCAAATTTTTGTATTCTAGTATTTCTTGTGTCTACTACATAGACCTTACCTTCTGAATCTACAACAATACCATGATCTTCAATAAATTGACCTTCATCTTTTCCTTCACTTCCCCACATCTTTGTAAATTTACCATTACTATCAAATACTTCTACCCTAGAATTTTGCCTACCATCTGTAACATATACATTATCTTTTGAATCAATTGTTACATCATGTAAATGTACAAATTGACCTTTCCCTGAGCCTAGCTTTCCCCACATCTTTATAAAGTTACCATTACTGTCAAATTTTTGTACCCTGGGATTTGCTTGATTGCTAACATATACATTATCTTTTGAGTCTACTGAGACTCCCCATGGTTTTTTAAATTCGCCTATATTTTCACCCTCTTTTCCCCACATTTTTATAAATTTACCATTGCTATCAAATTTTTGAATATTTTTTCCTGAATATTCTGCAACATAAATATTATTCAAGGAATCTACAGCCATACTTTCAGGTTGCAGAAATTTACCTGGACCAATTCCTTTTGTACCCCATTTGGTAATAAAATTGCCATCTTTATCAAATTTTTGGATGTTGCAATTTTCTGCATCGCTAACATACACATTATCTTTTGAATCAATAGTTATGCCATGGGCATGAAGAAATTGCCCATCTCCAGATCCAACAGTACCCCAACTACCTAAAAGATTTCCATTTCTATCAAATTTTTTTATAAAGTGGAAGTTAGAAGAATAATAAGAATCAGAACTTAGATCACTATTAGAGTAACAAAACAGATTCGATTTGGTTATTAATACAATTCTCTTTATCTGTATCCTCTGCATTAATTGATTTTTGTTGTTGTTGTGTAGCTTCATCATTTGTTGGATTTTCTTCAGAAGAGTGATTTTTGTCTAATTCATAATAATCTTCTGGGTTGAACTCAAATACCTCAGCATATATGATAGATACAAAACTTGTAGAAATAGCATATATAATTATCAAACTAAAAGATAATAATAATGGGTTTAAAATTCTACCCATGAACCTCATTTGTATATGCTTATTATTAAGATTGTATAATAAACTTTTATTCGAAATTTCCTTAATATAATATCATAATTTTGTAATATAAAACTTTTAGAGAAATTTCGATTTAATGATGTTGATAATAATTATTCTATTTTTTTGGTATTTTTTAAAAGAGCCAAGATGATTTAATATAATTTGAAAATAAATAAATAAAAAATAAAATTTATTGCTCCTTTAGTCTAAATCCTTTTATCAATTGAACATTTAATAATCTTATGGTACATTTGATGAATGTACATTATTATTAATAATAATAAATAAAATTTTTTATATAAATATAATCATTTTTCATAAAACAATTATTTCATCTAAATATTAATATTTTCTGAATAAATAATAATACTTTTTAAAATATCGTATAGTTAATAAATTCTAAAATGATATAAATTTAGGCCCTGTTAACTTGAGGATTAAGTAGTCATACATTCTACCTTTCTATTATGTTCTGTGCTCAATTTTAATAGATTTTTTCAATTTACTTGCTTATTTTTGCTTAACTTAACAGAGCCTAAATTTACCATAATCAAATTACTATAACACTTTATTCTAAGCAATAACTTTCAAATTCATAATTTGAAGATGATGGTTATTATTTTTTATTAGTTTGTATTTCTATTTTTTGTAGTACAATAATTAACACATAACGATGAATATAAATTTTGAATTCTATCTATTGTTTGATCAATAATATCATCCGTCTTAGTGTTTGTTTTAATGATATCAATAATAAAAAAATATTTAATGTCATTATATAATTTGATTAAATATTAAGATGTATATAGTGCATTGTCAATAAATTATTATATAGAGTTATTCATTTAAATTTAGCTTCAACAAATCTATAGTTTTTTTAAGTTTTTGTTGACTTTTTTTGTAAAAGTATGAACTAGCAAGTCCAATAATTACTACTAGTGTAATTGTAAGCAATGTAAAAGAGTCAAACGCAGGCATAACTTGTGAACTGGAACTAGTCATATTCATAGACTTGGTTGTTTCTATATTTGTAACGATGCTACCATTTTCAGTAGCAATATTGCTGCTACTACCAGTTTGTATCATGTTAGATGATGATGATGAGCTATTTACTATAGAAGTGAATTTATAATTAAGATCATAATCTAATGGCCTCTGAGCTGCTATCGCCACATTCCATTCACCCGATTGGCTTATATATCCTCCAGTAATTGCATATATTCCAGGAGAGATTTGGTTGAGTTTAGCTGTTATAGGTCCAATATCTGCTTGATCATTTTTAAAAATCATTCTTACAGTTAATATTTTAGAATACGGTTGTCCATTTGAATCAGTAAAAGTAATCTTAAATGTATTAAAGCCAGAATAGAATGGATTTATTTCGATTTTTGTAGTTACATTTAATATTTTTACTTCCTTGACATAGCTACTGTTCTTTAAATTGCTCATTGACATATCATTCATTGACATACTACCGCCACTACCACCACCATCAGACATTACCAGAGTATGAGAACCTTCACCCATAGAAGGCATATTCATTGAAGCAGAAGGAGGAGAAGTTGTACTAAGAAGAGATGCTATCAGTAATACACTAATTGCAACCAAGGATTCAATTTTAATTGTCTTACTAAATTTGCCAAATATGTCTATTTTATTTGCTTTTATTTTTTCTGACTTGTCTTCTTGTTTTGTATTTTTTTCAGGATTATCTGTAAGATCAATCCTATTTTTTTTGAATATGTTATCATTTCTACTACTACTAATATTTTCACCATTCTCACCTAAACTTGCTACCTTAACAATAGTATTGTGAAGTTTTAATTGATGATATCCTCCTAAAAGAATTAAAGGTATCACACTGATTAATTTGATTATTAGAATATTTCCATATTCGCTATTAAAAAGAAAATTAAAACTATGGATATTAATCCAAGCCATATAAATTCCACTAATTCCGATTATTCCCAACGAAAGGGTAGCAACAAGGGAAAATCGTGGAAGTAATAATGCCAAATAGTAATGAAAGATAAATCTCTTTTTTACATTTAAAGAAAAAATCGCATTTGGCATTCTTAGTTTTTGAGAATTAATTATGGTTTCATCATTTTCTGTTTTATCTCTTATTGTTGCTAATAAAATTGTAGATATGTAGAATAGGCCACCCACCCATACTGAAATTGCCATAAAATGAAGCCAATCTAAAAAAACTGCAATTGACGGAAAAAAATCCACTGCGGCATTATGACTTGTAAGGCTATTTGCGAATATGCTGATAGAGCCAGCTGTAAAAGCTATGGAGAGCAATGTTATAGAAAATAAATTATCATTTTTCTTTATCTTGGTATCAGTGTGATCTTTATTATTATCTTTTACATTGTGCTTTTTCTTTAAATAATAATAATAAATGACTGCAGATACAATAATTACTACAAAAGATGTTATTATCCTTATTAACCATAAAAATCCAGAAGGTCCTTGCAGAAGTAATAAAAAAATTGATGTATAACTAGAAATACCATTATTATTGTTAGGAACTAATTCCGTAATTTGCAAAAACAATAGTGCATTTGCTGAAATTATTATTGTAACAGATACAGCTACAAGTATTGATGTAAATCTTTTATTATATCTTAAAGTCATCATCGTATTATTTGCAGTAGTAGTATTAGTGTTAGCAGTAGAATTGGTGGCTGATAGTGTCTGATTTGTATTGACTGTTATTCTTTTACCAAATAATTCCCATAAAAATAAATGAGAAAAAATTACACCTACAACTGTTACTTGAGATATTATGAGTGGCCATTTTATTAATCCATCTAAGCTAGATGTAATAGCCTGTACTTTGTAATTTTGCTCATGATTTGCTAATCTAACTGATGATGGTGAGGAGGATGATGATGTTATTGCAGATGTCCTTGAACCTACATTGCCGATTCCAAAGACATATGAGCCTTTTGCTATATGTCCATCATCAGCAGATTGTGTCATCCATGAAATTGTATATACTCCATCAGTAAGTTTTTTGGTGTCAAGTGTAGTCATTGCTTCTCTATCATGATTCCCGATAATTACGAAATTTCCATTATCTACCCTTTCATTTTTTTCATTAAGAACTTGAATAGTACTTATGCCAGGTACAGGTCTTTCTGAAAAATCAATAATAACTTTTGATGGTAACTCTTCTTTTTTAAGTATGGAATCATGAGCAGGAGTTTGGCTCACAGGGATAGAATGAGCATAAGCCTTGTTCCATAAAAACGACGAATCTGAAATTGATGTGAGAAGAAGAAAAAGAGAGCAACTTAGTATGAATATAAATATAATACAAGTATAATTAATGTTCTTGGGATTATTTTTCTGCAAAATTTTTCATCATCCTAAGTTGTGAGTCATATATAAGATTCGCTATATACTTTAATAAAAAAATATAATATAATGATGTCATTTGGTCTTATATTGCAAATTGTCGATGTTAAATCCATAGTCTAAGGGATGGTTACTTCATCTCTAGGCATTGGACAAGAAAAGCCTCCAGCTACTTGCTCTCTTACTACACCTTGTGAAAGGACAGTCTTTGTATTGTCTGCTGCTGATGTATCATCATCTTCTGCACCACCACCAGGAACACATGAATAACTTATATGAATAGGTGTATTATCTATTGTACCAGTTAGTGTATACGTATAGGTAGTCTCTGCACTCGGGAAGAATGTAGCTGTATAATGTGCTGGATTATCTTCATCGGGCTCAAAATCTAGCGTTTTATTCTTTGGTCCGGCAGACACCTCCACTTTTAAAGTTTTTTCTAACCCCGTAATTGGTTTTGTCCCATTAGATTTCTCAGATAATGGATCATTTGGATCTGGAATATAAGCAAAGAGTTCAACTCCTGATTTGTCATTTATATAAACTGGCTCATCGATTGAACCAACTACAAATAAGTATGGTTTTTCATTAATTGAGAGTAGCTGTTTTTCATGAGCAAAAGCAAACTGTGAACCTATTGAAAGAATTAAACTGAAAGTAACAAAAATCACTGCTGATAGCAACAAAATATCGTATATTTGTTTTAGTTACCATTTATATTTTAAATCATGAAAGTAGAATAAAAAGTTATTAGTACAACTGACGAATTATGACAGGATTTATAGAAACAAGAAGGACGCGAACCCTTAGTCCTATTGTTTATTTACGAAAGAGAAACTTTTAGTAATCCTTTTTGTAGTGGAACAAAAGATTGACTTGTTTTAAAAAAGAAAAATAAAGATATACCATAAGTGATAATTCTATAGCATGATTATAATATGTTAACTTTGTATACTGTGACTTATATAATAATTCAAAATATAAAAAAATATAGAATTGGAAAAAAATAGAAATAGAAAAGGAAAATCGATTGTCTTTCTATTTTCGAATAAGAATATCAATTTGATATTATTTGTATTTCAAAGTGTTTTTAGAACAGAAAAATCAGTTGAAATTTCAAATTGTGAAACAGATGATTTCCCTTTTACATTTAGCAATATTGGAAAATATCAATATCATTGTCAATATCATCATGCAGAAACAATGCATAGAAATATAGTTGTAGCATGATGCCTGTTTTGTATTCTATATAATGAATTATTATTAATATAACTTATAGTTGTGAGAGATATATGGTACAAAAAAATTTTAAATAATAATCTAATATTGTTTCTATTTCTTATTATGGTATATGTAATAGGAAATAACATTCTCTATTTGTCAGTAGCATATGCAGATTTGCCATCTGAAATAAATAAAATTGAAAATTGTAAAAATGGAAAGATAGTAAAGAAGGCAATTTCAAAATCTAATAACAAGAGTGATAATAACTTTAACCAACTTGATACTATGGCTACTATAGAAAACTTCAATCATATTAAAAAATTCAATTCCAATGGTGTTTTAATTAATAGCTGGGGGGATAAAGGAACAGGCAAGGGAGAATTTTTACATCCTCATGGGATTGGATCTGATTCTCATGGAAACATCTATGTAAGTGATGCTATAAAATGCAATATCCAAAAGTTTGATAATAATGGTAACTTTTTGCTAGAATTTGGTAAGAGAGGCAATGGACCTGGGGAATTTTTACAGCCAGAAAGTATTGCTATAGATAAGAATGATAATGTATTTGTAGTTGATTATGTTACTTCACATATCCAAAAGTTTGACAAAGATGGTAACTTTATTACAATGTGGGGATCTAAAGGAAATGGAACAAATCAATTCATGAAGCCATGGGGAATAGGAGTTGATTCTAAAGGTTATGTTTATGTAGGTGATCAGGAAAATCCCGTCAGTGCAAAAATTTGATAACAATGGAAATTTTATTAAGAAATGGGGTTCGTATGGATCCAAAGCAGGACAATTTGTTCATATTCATGATGTTACCTTGGATTCAGCAGATAATGTCTATGTAACTGATGGTAGAGATAATTCTAGAGTTGAAAAATTTGATAGTAATGGTAACTTTATTACAATGTGGGGATCTAAAGGAAGTAACAAAGGACAATTTATTGAAGATCATGGAATAGCAGTAGATAAACAGGGAAAGGTTTACGTAGCCGATACAAGAAACGTAAGAGTACAAAAATTTGATAGTAATGGTAATTTTCTTACTATGTGGGGATCACTTGGATGTAAAGATGATCAATTTCTAATACCACATGATATAACAATTGATCCGAATGGTAATATTTATGTAAGTGATAGTGGGAATGTTCATTTTAGAGCAAATTATGAATGTAGTTAAATAAGACATCTCTATTTCATTTTAATTTTTGTATGACAGTAATAATTTTTTTAATTTATGTTGAATAGATGTATAATTGTTAACTAATTAACATTAACCAGAGTCAGACTGCAATAGTACCAGACACAATTAGCAATATTGATTTAATATGTACTTAGAATATGATTCAAATAATTTTGATAAATTAAGTATCCCATTAGATGACTATATTTTTAATTTTGATTTCTTTAATATAATTATAAATATATTTTACAAAACAAATAGTGTTTCTTTTGTTTTAACGTTGTTTTGTAGTTTTTGTATAAGAATAGATTATAAGGAATTCTCTATTTCTAAAATACAATGAATCGAATATGTAGAGTAATAAGTATTATTCTAATCAGATCTGTTATTATTAACTATGTTTACACATTTTTAAATATTCTATGTAGCCCTCAATATATTACCAATGAAAAACAATAAAAATATAAATATTGAAACAGAAGAAGATATAGGATTAGATGATAAAATAAAAGCAGGAGCAAAAACACTAGGTAAAAAAATACAAGATCCAGATATAGATACTGTAACTAATATCTGTAACAGATACCATATATCCAGAAAAACATACCTCAAATGGAAAAAGAGGTATTTTAAAAATAGTATAAATGGTTTACATGATAAGAGCAGGAAACCACCAATATTATACCTAGAACAGTAACAAATGAGATAGAACAAGAAATATTGACTCTATGTATCACAAAAAGATTTGGATGTAATAGCATTAGATTGCTCATAAGTTTTTCTATTTTTTGATTCATCTTCTATTTTTTATTTTTAGGAGTGAATCCAATTAGAGAACTAATATCGCAATGGGGCCAGTGGGATGTGAAACAAATTTGACCAAAAAAGAGGTTTTGTAATTAGTATTATATACTCAATTATAAAAGTGGGTCCTTCTGATTTTGCAGCTAAATTAGTGGAATTTGAATCCTTCAGTAAAGTGGGACTGGATATTTTTCTTATCGCCAGCTGTAAAATTATTTGCTAGATTATGTTAAAAAATTTTCTTGAAATGCTTCTTCTTCTTCTGAAAAATAATTTCAATTTTTGGTATTTTTTATTCGACTAATTTTAGTATTAGGAGAACTATTGTCTTCTTCAAAATATTCACTAGAATCTAAAACATAATATCTATTTTCTTGGTCATTATTATTTTTAATTACATTTATATTTATAAAATATATTTAAATCTAAATCATTGTTGACGTGGAATACAAATAATGCTAAAATCATTATAAGTAATGATATTTGAAAATGGAAACCTGCCTTAATTGAGAATATAAAACAAAATAACATAAAAGAATGAATATAATATACATTAGATCTTTTGCATAATTAGAAAGATTAAAGCTATATTCTTCTTCTCTAGCACAATTCATTATAGGTTTGCTAAATTATGATAGGTTATCTAAAAAGCCGTCATTGTTCAGGTCATTTACTGGATTAGAATTATCTGAATTTGATTCCATTTGTCAGGAAGTAGAATCAAAATATCCAAAATATGAGATAAAACGTCTATCTAAAAGAAAGGAGAGAACACGAAGTATATGTGCAGGAAGACATTTCAAATATCCAATAAGAGACAGATTTCTCATGCTTCTTGTGTACTACAAACTATACATAACTAATTCATTATCAGAATTTTTGTTTGACCTAAATCAAAGCAATGTACATAGAGATATATACGATATATGGAACCTATCTTGTTGCACAACTAACTATTCCTAACGTCTGTACTAACCTATTCTAGTCATAATACATGTGAACTGGAAGAAGTACAAACGAATCACTTGTTAAACGTGGTGAGGTATTACTTGATTTTGATGATATAGACAACTGGAATTCTGAACTAGAGAAAATGAATCAAGGAAAAGAAGGTAGAAACTTCGTATACCACAGATTCATTCATCAGTCTACTTGGGTACATGAGAGCGTCATTTCATTTACCATATAGACAAACAGAAGGAGAGTAGTTAGAGAGCATGCTTCAAACACACTACCATCTATTCCAGATTATAGTAAAATTTGCAGAAGAATAAACAGACTGGATATCAAAATAAACTATGTTGATAACAAATCCAATTTACAACATGATGACAATTTTGTAATTGCAATTGACTCTACCGGTGTTAAAGTTACAAACAGAGGGGAATGAATCAGACATAAATGGAAAGTAAAAAGAGGTTATCTCAAAATACACATAGCAGTTGATATCAAGAAGAAAAGAATTTTATCATTAGATGTTACTAGTGAACAAGTACATGATGAAAAAGTCCCTATCTAAATTAGTCGATGATATTACAATAAAACAGAACAAGGAAATAGATACTGCTATCATGGATGGTGCCTATGACAATAACAAGAATTTTCAATTTCTATCATTTAGAGGAATCCAACCAGCAATTAAGGTAAGAAAGAATGCCAAGTATAGAAAGACAAACCATTATTTGAGAAACAAGAACGTACAATCACAGAAAACCAATCTACAACAATGGAAGAATAGCGTCGGCCTATGGTCAGAGGTGGATTGTAGAATTTGTCTTTTCTTGTATTAAGAGAATGTTTGAAGAGAATATGTTACTGCTATAAGATTTAAGAACATGATAAAAGAAATGATACTGAAAGCATCGTTATATAACTGGTTTCAAACTATAACTATAAAATAA
>CAWIYT010000254.1:0-27445 GCA_963840085.1 uncultured Nitrososphaerales archaeon | reverse complement strand
GATGTAAGTACATCTTTCATTCGGATTTTCCTGTTGCAAATTTATGGGCAAGTTATCTGAAGTTGAAGATAAGAAGGATTTATTACAAAAACCTATTCCCGCTGCTTGAAATTGATTAAACCAATCTGGACCACAATCAGGAGTGCTAACATCAGGAGAAGAAAAGTTACAAATATTTCCACTAACTTCATTATGAGTAATTGTAGCCTTGGCATCATTGGTGAAATAGATCCCAATGAGATTGGGAGATATCTCAATCTCGTCTGTATCAAAGGCTTCGTAATTAGACCCTACTATCTTGTTGTAAGACATTGTTAGTGTTGAACCAGAACCGTCGGCATAGGCTCCAAATTTCTGATAGTCAGTGATTACTGTATTTGTGATAGCTGTATGTCCAATTTGTGAATTACCTGATGTGAGTGAAATACCAACTACGATACCGGCAAACGTACAGTCCTTGATAATAGCAGAATCTAGTTTAAGAGTTGCATCGCCTAATATAGTAACTCCGAATAATACATCACAAGTTGCATCTTCAAGACCTTTAATAGTAAATCCTTTCATAGTAACTTCAGCCTCATTATTAACTTCAACAATATATGGTCGTCCAATTACATTGATATCTAAATCTTCTAATGGTAGTGGTGTTTCAATTATAGTTAACTTTGCACCTGAGCCTATAATTGTTAGACTTTTAGCAATATTGAGTTGTTCAGTATATGTACCAGGTAATACTTTGATTACATCACCTTCATTTGCTGCATCTATTGCTTCTTGAATTGTAGGAAAATCAATTGGAACAACTATATCAGGATAAGGATCTTTTGGCATGTAATCATTGGATTCGTATACTGGTGGATAATATTCTGAATTGTAATTATTATCATATCCATATTCTGGTTCTGTTTGTGCTTGTACTTTAATAAATGAAGGAGATATAGAGGTAAATGTTCCAGTAACTAATACAATTAATAAAAATATTGTACTAATTTTTGTTACTCTTAATATATTCAATATTTAGTAATATTAAACTAAAATATATCTGAAATACGAATGATTCTAAAAGATTTTTTGAATATAAAGTTGTGATAGTTGATTTTTTAAAAATAACTACAATAAGATGAATACATATAGAGAGAATCATTATTATAATTACTTATTGGATATAGATGAAGTTTAAAATTGTTACTATGTGGAGAATAATACTAATAGCGGTGCAAAAATAAGAGTCTAACGTTATAGTAATTAACAAGATAATATAAAAGATTTACTTTAAATAACATAACGATAACATAGATGACATCTATCTATGTTTGTTTTTTAGATACTAATTATAGAATCTAATTTTTTAATTAGGTCTTCCGTTTCGACGGGCTTTTGAATAAAGTAGTCTTCATTGATTGTTTTACCCAATACCAATCGCGTTTTTCTAAATTCTTCATTGAAGGTTGCAATGGCAGTTAAGAAACATATTTTTACTTTAGGATCTTTTTCTCTTATTTTAGTATATAATTGGAATCCATCCATTTTTGGCATCTTTATATCAAGAATTATTAAATTATAAAAATTGACTTCGTAATAATTCAATGCTAAAATAGGGTCATTGAAACTATCCACTTTAAATCCATTGTCTTCTAAAATTTTCTTTATTGTATAAGTTACATCGGGTTCATCATCTACTAATAAAATTTTAGTCATTGTTATAACATCATTTTCCATTAATTGCCTTTCTTATATTTTAACTATATGAGCATAATAGTATTAAAAGATTGGAGAATTCTAAATTTTTTACTACCTTTTTTTTGATTATGCATGCATTCTACAAAATACTATTAGTAGGATTCATCTAAAAATACAGTTAGTTTGGTCGGGAGTAGAATCGTCAATATAGTAGGGTTCTACTAACTTGTATTAAGTTTCTAGTCTACTAATACACTAATAATATGTATATACCATATATTCAATAAAATTTATTATAGATATTTTTATTTTTTCATCTTTCTCCAATGTAAAAATTCAAGAAAAATCTTGCATAATATGAATGCCATTCAGCACTAGGTGTATATACTCCCATTTCTTTATCAACTTTCACTAACAAATAGATTAATTCACTTTTTGTGAAATTGGCTTTTAAAAGTTTACGCATATTGTCTAATAAATGATCTGCATACCATATTGGCCAATCTGGATCTTCACCTTCAGTTACAGAAAACGCTTTATGATGTGCTTCGGCAGTTTCAACCAAACTATCAATTATAGCATCTTTTATCTGAATATTATTCATTTGTAAAAGTTATAGAATATATTATTTAAAATTGATGTTTGAAATTGTCTAAAAATATGTTTCATTTAATTCATCTTTTTCAATAATTTTCAAGAATTAAAAGAATTTTATATTATCAATATTCTAATAGTTATTGCATCGAAATGTGCTGATTGTAATTGTGATATCAATGAGTGTAAAATTAGTCAATCTCCATTTGAATATCCCAATTGTATTCTTGATAGATGTTGTTGGGAAAATTTCCATTTTAGTGATAATAATAATAATTTAATCAAATATAGTGAACCCGGAGAAAAGTACAGACCCAAGGGAGTTGAATAGTCATTGTTTCAATGTTCAATTGCTATGTTTTCTGAAAGATTAGATGTCATAGAAGAACAATCAAAAATAAATCAATAAATAAATAAAAAAATTTTATCAAGTTCCTCTCATGTTCTTTGTATCGTTTTGCATCATCCTCAGTTACTCTAAAATATACAGACATCAAAGGCATTAGTAATCATTAGAGATGAGAAAAGAAGTTATGTTTCTATATGGAACTGGATTCAAAGCCTATAGATTTGTCCTAATTGTCAAGTAAACATGGGAATTGTAAGAGGTAATGATAAAAAAAAGATAAACTCAAAATAAAAAATCTTAAAGTTATATATAATTGTGAACACTGGTAATTACTATCTTAACTAGTCCATAAAAGAACGTCCAGAACTCTTTGAACAGGATCCAAAGGAAAAATTCGGAGGAATTAGCACAAGTGTCTAAAACTAGGGATAAATGATTGTTTGATTATTTAACGATTAACTTCGCTCCTGCTAAATAAATCTATAGAGACAATGTGCTAGGGAGCTATTGATTTAAGCCCCAAGTCACTATTGAGCTGGCTTGATGAGAAATTATTAGTACCAATAATAGTTTGATTTTTCTCAGTTGTCTTTGGTGGTATAACAGTTATGGTATATCTCAATATGAAATCTCCTGTATCGCTAACCACGCTTGTATGAGGACCTCCACCATAGCCAGGTGGATCATAAAATTTGGTTATAATACCTAAAATATCACTTGGATTTATCGGTGCAGCTTTATTAAACTTAGTGGTGCACACGTTAAGGTTTTCGTTATGCTGAATCACTTTAACAGAATCGAACCAGGTGTCTTGTGGTTTCTGTAGAATAGTGATTAATTTATCCCAAATATTGTCTGGATGTTTACTCCTGCAAGAGTGATCTACTTCGTCACCAACGGTGAAAATTAAAAGTGGCAATGTCTCCGGTATTTCTACAGTAACTTCAGTGCCTGGATCAAATGTTACTGTTTCACCTTCACTAACATCACCTAATCCAAAAGGTGGAATATCTTGTCCCACCCAGATCCCCTCACCTGTAGTCTTATCGGTTAATCCGACTTTCACACCTTGTACATATGCAGTTAGATCATATTCAGCATCACCTGAAAGTGCTCCTTCATGATCTTCATACACCGTTATAGAATCGAATTGTACTTTCACTTTATAGGTAGGTGGAGGAGTAGTAATTTTAATGTCGGGGATTATTCCTTTAGATAGTTTCTCCCCTAAAGTTAATGTTGAATTATGTTCTACTGCAGTTAGGTTCGAGGATTGTTGATTATCAGTAATAAGGTCGGAAGGAGTCATAGTAATAGATTCTGAGTTTGTAGTACTTGAAGTAATGTTGGTTGTATCTTCAGATGCGGTAGCAGACTCGTTAGTTTCATTGTCTAGTAGTGATTTTTCGCTTTCTGTATTTGTTCTATCAGAGAATTCTTCAGATTCAGTATTTGGCGATTCCTGGTTATCTGTATCTGAACTATCTGTCAAGTCTTTAGACTCTAACTGAGATTCCTTGTTTATGGCATCCGCATATGGTATGCTTATACCTATACATAAACTGATTACAAGAATAAACTGAAAAGGCAACAAAATTGAGATATAACTAAACGTAATATATCACCTATTGGAATATTAAATCATTCTTTAAAAGTATAAACTTTCCGAAGTTTCTACCGCCGTTATTAGAGTTTTTCGGAAACCCTCTGTTAATTATCTGAAATTGTTTATCTGTTCATGCTTTTGTTGTTTGACACCTGTCTGCAGTGGTTTTGAAGATATCTCTTATCTGTTTCTTAATATTCTTCCAGCAGTTCCGGTAGGGCATGGAAAGAGTCAACCAGTATTTCAAGGATAGAACTGAATCTTTTGATGATTATTATCCTTGTTGTACTAACAACCAAAAGAAGAAGAAAAAGAATTGTGATCAAGAACATGTATACAATTGGATAAGGTTGTTTGTATATTTCTATAATTCAGAAATTAGAAATAAAATTTCATTTATCAAAAGAGGAGGTGAAATAAACTTAAGTTAACAGCACCTTTTTATCTATTGGATATGAATTAGAGAATGAATTAATTCATAATAATTATCCAATTCCATAAGAAAAAGAAATTCTTCATATGTTTGATAGTTAAATAAGAGAAAAATTCTTCTCCATATTTAAAAAGATCAACTAATAAAAATTTTAATTAGATTCATCTTCTACTATAGACATAATTTGAGATGTTGAAAACATAATGAAAGCGGCGATAATCAAAGACAAACCTATCAAAAGAAAGACAATATTATATTAAAATTGTTATCTTTTTATCAACTACTAAAGATGGATTATATAAAGCTGAAATCTATAACAAAGCTAATTTAGGAACTAAAAATTGGACAAATTTAGTTAAATTATTAAATGATTTAAATTAAGTTTGGGTGGGTAGAACAAAAACATGCATATGGGAAAGATATTTTTAAAATAACTGATAACGGAAGGAAAGTTGCTAATCATGTAAAAGAAATTTTAATCAAAGAATATCCACTCAAGGATTTAAATATCTTTTAAGAGATTTCCATATCAAATTTTACTTAATTCTTTAAAACGTTCTAACTCCTCAATATTGGTAAAATCAATTTCATCATTTATTTCTTCTTTGTATTTAGGAAAGATAGAAGTAGCAACTAATAATGCATCTAATGCTTCTGACCGTTTGTTTAATAATGAAAGACAACGTGCCTTCATATACCAAGCTTCTTCATCTTTAGGATTGTATTGGAGTACACTATTGAATACATCTAATGCTTCTTTTATCCTTGTTAAATTTAGTAAAGCTATGCCTTTATTGATTAAAGCATCTGCATTTGATGTATTATGTTCTAATACAATATCGGAAACTTTCAATGATTCATCAAATTTATTTAGCCAAATAAGTTCATCAGCTTTATTTACTAATGCATCACTATCTTTGGGATCAATTTCTAATAATTTATTATAGGCTTCTACAGCTTCTTTATGTTTGCCTAAATCACCCAATACACAACCTTTCATAAATAATGCATCTCTATCTGATGGATTATTTTTTAAAATATATTCAAAACATGATAAACTGTCTTCATTTTTTTCTAAATATGATAAAGCTTCACCTTTATGATACCAAGCATCTAAATTATCCTCTAAGTTATTTTGAGTAATTTCTATTAACTTATTAAATTGTTCTAATGCTTTTTCATATTCTTCTTCTTCTAAAAATGTCAATCCTTCATCACGATAATTTTCAATTATATTAGACTCACTAGAAGAATTAATGAAATTTTTATTTTTCATTGTTTGAAGTTGTATATTTTATTATTATATATATATCGATCTTAATTTTGTTCGATTGATAAGAAAATTTTTTATATTTTATTTTATATCTTAAGATAAATAATATAAAAATTGATATAAATAGATAATATGTTCATATTAATCTTTAATATTATTGCATAAATAGGTAAATATTTAGATCTATATTTATGAGTATTAAATGAAATCAATCATTAGATCAATCACTATAAATTTACAATACTATTGTATGTATTAATAAAAATAAGTTATTTCTAGTTAATGCAAATGTCTAGAGCTAATTTTAGTTCAGAAATTTCCTTTTCAAGAGCTAAATTGTCACTTTTATTATTAGTACATCTCAATAGATTTTCACAAGCTTTGATTTGCTCTATTATTATTTCTTTTTTATCAATACAACAATTATGATATGGTTCAGCAATCGAGTACATGACATTTGTCTCATCATTACATTTTGATGTTTTAGCTTCTATTTTAAATGGAAATTCTATTTCTAATATATTCATATTTAATTCCTAATAGATGTTACATATCGTTTTATTTTATTTTTTAGTTAATAAACTATTTAGATATAAGAGAATAATAAGAAATTAATAATGCTACTAAGTTAAGTATCTCATATATCATCAACATGCATTAGTTATCAACATACTCTGATAGAAAGAACTTTAGCTCTGAATGTTTAGATTGATACATGTGCCCAAATCCTATATTCTGAAATTATCTGATACTCAGAAAAAGGAACTGAATAGATTCATGAAGAGTACTCGTGACAAAGAGGAATACAGAAGAGAGCGTCTGCTATAAAGCAAAAGATGAAGAAGGAGTACCTTACAGAACAATAGCCAAAAACCTTGGTGTAAATTACCGTAATGTGTATGACTGGATTAACAATTACAGAAAACACGGTTTGGATGGTATAAGAAACAAGAGAAAGAATGCAGGTAGAAAGCCAGTAATATCTACTCACAAAAACAAAGAGATGGTAAAAGACATAGTATTGAACAAATCACCCAATACATTTGGCTATCTCAAAAATACCTGCTGGAGTATTAGGCTTTTAGCTACATATCTCTCAACATTACTGGAAATGAATGTCAGTCCAATGCAAACGTGAGGAGGATAATTCATGATTTAGGTATAGTATGCAAAAGGCCCAAACTTGAACTGGAAAAAGGCATCGATTATGAGGAAAAGAAGAACAGGATAGACAGATACAAGAAAGTATCCTCTGCTCTTTTAAAAAAAAATTCTACTGGGATTTGAAGATGAAACGTGGTTACATCTTCAACCATACATAACCAGAACATACATGATGAGAAGAGGGGAACAGCAAAAGATACTCCATAAAGGATCTAACGATAAAGTCAATGTATTCATAACACTTCTTTATCCCCTAAATGGAATCAAATTCAATACAAGCAAGACAAGAAACAGCAATGATTTCATAAACCATCTAAACAGCATCAAGAGATATGTACTAAAGAGAAGTATCAAGAGATTCATCCTTGTAATAGACAATGCATCATTTCATGTAAGCAAAAAGACAAAACACTATATGGAAAAACAATCATACTGGCTAACTGTACTATTTCTACCAACACGTGCACCATTCCTAAATATAGTAGAAACAAAAGTAAACAGGAATCTCAAGAAAGATGTATGTGCCAATTACAACTACGAAACAGAAAATAATCTATTATGTAATGTAAGACGGTATCTAAGATGTTTTAGTTGTTGGCCTAGAGATATGATACTTAACTTATCTCTATATACCCTAATTAACTATAGTCAATTATTGGTATTTTTTGTAATGAAATTTTTTATTATGGTTTTCAAATAAGTATCTATGTACTTATATTTATTGTCTTCATTTATAATATATAACTTACAGTAAAAAATTTTATTTTACGCAAAGCAGTTACAGAATAAGAGAAAGGAGCGATTTATTCTCGTACTCTATAACTACTTTGCATAGGATTAAATCAATGAATCTTCATTTATAATAATCATATTACTAATTTATTTGAATTTCTACTATATTTCATAAATATCTATATTGCGTAACTGAAACTATGAACTATATATAGTATTTGTTACCTTAATTTATATCGATAGTATCTAACAATATAGAATATATAAAAACCATATTTTATTTTCCTTTATGGAGTTTCATTTTAATATTCCACTTTTTTATTGACTATATAGAATAACAGCAATATTGTTATTTATTTCTTATACTATATGATAAAGTGATCTAACTATGAATAATAAAAATAAGTTTTTTTATCTATTGTTTTTGTCATATTGGTCGGGGGTTTTTTCCTTTTGTTAACTAATACTAATTATCTATCTGGTATGAAAGATAATCAGCAAAATGCCACTCTTGCTTTTGAGGATTATAACTTTATTGCAGTAGGAGATTGGCATTGTAATGAAGAAACAGAAAAAACCGTTCAAAACATCCTTTCCATAGAACCTGAGGTGATAATTACTACAGGAGATCAGATAAAGGAATCTCCATCTTTCTCTTGCCGGATTGAAATATCAAAACCAATAAAAGATATAATGCGTATAGCAATAGGAAACTATGATGCTGCTGAATTTGCAAATATATACAAACAAATTGTTGATTACCAAAATATAAAAAGTCCATACTACTCAGATGACTTTAAAAATGTACATTTTATAAGTATATCAACAAAACATTATTATGAAGCAGGAAGCAAACAATATGAATTTAACAAAAACGGTTTAGAAAAAACATCAACAAATTCCAGTATTGATTGGATAATAGTTCGTCACCATAAATCATTTTATTCAATACATGTAGATAGAGAGGATGCCGAACAATTGCGAGATATCTTTTTACCAGTATTTAAAAAATATGATGTAGATTTAGTAATAGCGAGTCATAATCAGTATTATGAAAGAACATATGCAGTTTTATATAACAAAGATTTTGAAAAAGATACAAATAAAAAAGTAGAGTCTCAACCAATAATTACTGAATATAATGAGATAGAATATCCTCCCACTAATGGAATTGTATTTTTAATTGTAGGTACAGCAGGAGATAAACTAGATCCTGTTAAAGAAAGACATGGTTATTATGTTATTCATGAAAGTGAATTTGGCTTTTTAAATATTAATATAGAAAATAATGATAAAACGATAGTAAGAGAATTTCATACAAATGAAGGGAATATAATTGATCATTTTGAACTAAACGAGGCATAATGAAAAGACGATATTTTAAAAATAGTTATTATGAATTTAATTCCAATGTAAAAAGCATCTGCTTTATTTATCATGATCTATGTTCTTGTGGTCATGAAAAATATTATCATTCGAATTTAGATAAATGTAATTCTAGTGACTGTGGATGTAAAAAATTTCTACCTTAGAATATATCGAAAATATAATATTTTAACTTTAGTCGAATCTATGAATTTTGGTATTATTATTGCTCTAAATTCAATTCATAAAAATTCAAATAGTAAAATTACCAGGATAACCGATCTTTTATTTCATATTGATAGTTATTTTTATCAAATATATTAGATAAACTATAATGGTATTTATGCATGAAAACATAACAACAGGTTCATTGAGGCTCATATGCTACACATGTCCTCTAGTCTGGTTTTTCAGTCCAAAGAACTCCAAACAGAACCTGTTAATTAAACAAATACACATAGTTAAATAAAGTTATATACAAATTTTCATGTTGCCATTTTTTTCGTCCTTTATTACTTGATTACTATTTTTGTTTAATATAACAATTATAAATAATAATATTGGAATAGTTTAAATAAAATAAACTTATTGAATTATTTGTTATAGAATCTTTCTAAATTTCTTATGTAGTTAAAATAGTTTTGAATTGTATCATTGAAATATCTTTGTGCAGATTCAATGGATTTGTTAAATGACTCTATTTCCTATTACAATTTCATTTATAAAGTTTTTTCTATTGGTAATATCATCTGATACATTCTTATTGATGGTATTATATGTTTCAGTATATCTTTCTGGAGTCCGAAAATTATTCCAATAAGAATTATAAATAGTTTCGAGAGTTTGACCATAGTTGGATCGAAAGGTATTGATTACATTTTTTTGTAATTCAATATATTTAGTTGAAAGTTCTTTATTATTATCAATAATTTGTTTCTGAAATTGATTTATTCTTTCAATATTATTTTCATACATCTTTCTTATTTCTTCTTGACTTTTATCTAAAAATATACTAGATTGACTGTTATTAATATTAGAAGAAATATTGTTTGTTGTATTCTCTATTTGTTGTTGTTGTCTCTATAAATCTAAATTTCTTTCTGTGTTTTCTTTTAAGTCTCTTTCAATATTATTTTCCTTTTTATTATTTTTAAGATTTGACATTGTGAATACCATAGTTTTTGTAATTAATATCTATAATGAAGTCATAAACTATAGAACTATGTAAAAGATATAGTAGTTGAAGATGTAGATAACAGAAAATTACATATGTTATACACGTAGCAAATGTATTCTGAAATATTATGAATATTTTTCTCCATATTTTTAAAGATTAGTAACGAATATATCCTCTGTTAATATGAGTTGTGACTTTCTAAATATTATATGTACGATAAAATTTATTTTTCTTTTCTATTCTTTTGCATTTCATATTTCTATACTAAAAATCTGAATTATAAAACTACTATTAATGTATTAAATGCTTTTTCTATAATATAATAATATTTAGCTAAGGTAAATATCCGATCATTATAATTACTTATTAATTGTAATTTATTCTAATTAATAACATATATCTCTCAAACCTGAAGAAATAACACTTATACCATCCTCTCATTATTTTCTCCACAACAAATAAAATTTATAGTCTTTATTGTATTGACTATAGATCAATTTATTACAAACATGAAAATAAACTACTGTAGTAATTAATTATTTGAATAGAAAAATGTATTGGAATAAACTAAATAACTTTTTACGTTAGTTATGTAGAAAACAATCACTTATTCCTTAGGTAAAACTTTTAATCCTTATAAGAAATGAATTTTTGGATATATGTAAACGTCTTTTACAAAATCTTAAAAACTCTTCATATTTTATTCTTCTATGTTCTATTTCACTATTAATTATTTCTTGAATTTCTTTACTTGGTTCTAATTTATTTAAATAATCAATAGTAATATCATAATCACGAATACTACCAAGAATATCTTGAATGTTTTGAAGAATTTTTATCATTCTAATTGCATTATTATTCCCTGTTCCCAATAATTCTAAGAAATATCTAAGTTTTTTGCAATCTTTTCTTAATTCATGTAATTCTTCTATCTTTAAAGGATTTGTAATAACAATTAAAAAATTTCTCTCTACTTTTCTAATCAAAATTAGAAGAATTTTGCTATATCTTTTTTGCAATCCTTTTTCTGTTATATCAATTTTGTCTAGAATTTTCTTTGAATTCATATTTTTCAGACTTAAAGCAATAGTTTTTGCACTTTCCAATTTTGATTGTCTATTGTTTTTCAATAAATCAATTGCACTATTTTTTTGATCAGTTTCTGTATAATTCTTTAATTTTCCATGAATAATATCTATATCTCTGATCTCACTATTTACTTTAAAGAATTCATTGGCGAGCCGATTATAGTCTGATAATAAACATCCTTTTCTATATCTTTTAGGTAATGGTAAAAAAGAAGCGTTAAATCTTCTAATTGATGTTCTTACATCATGAATATTTTTTTCATTTGAGTTTTTAATATAACTGTTAGTCTTATTATCTACTCTTTCAAGATGCTCATGTAATTTTATCAAAAAAACTAATAATGTTAACAAGATAATTTCTATTAAGTGATTTTATTTAGCAAGTTAATATGTGTGTATGTTTTTGATATTTTAAAATATTATTAAATCTACATTAATTAAATGAAGATCAAAATAAATTATACCGTTCTATAGATTATCTATTATTTTAAAAATTTAGGCACTTTATATATAGATATTTTATATCAATATAGCCATGTAATTCCTATATGAAATGAAATAAATTACTTGTTCTAGAGTACTAATACTCAAAATCCTTCTTATCAAGTCATCAATGAAAGTATCTCCAGTTCGTTTCTACTTTTCCTTTTTAGAGAATCTCTAACATCATTTTCTCAATATTTTATTGGAAATAGAAGTATCTTTTAATTTAACAGAATAGATTTAGCTGCGAGCATTCTATTTCTAATCTATTATGGTAATTAGCTTATTTGAAAGAAACAAAGAACATCCACAATTATAGTTATGTATTCTCTTTATATCTATACTTTCTTGTTATCTCAGTCTTAGAAATACTTACAAAGCGTTATTCATATTTGATGATAGAAACGAAGTCATTTTGCTATATGGAATTGGATACAAAGATTTGGTTCATGCCATATTTACAAAAAGGAAAAGAGTTTCAGCATTCATTATATTAATGAAACTGTTGTTCAGATTGGAGATCGTCATTATTGGTTATGGATTTGTATTGAACCAATTCACAAATCTGTACTCGGTATTCATATTTCAAAAGAAAGAAACATATGTTTATAGCAGGAAATTTTATTCGTACACTAGTTGACAAATATGGCAAACATACAGTTTACAGGGATGGCGGTACGTGGTATCAGCAAGCCTATACTTTTTTACATCTAAAATAGACTACATTCTCCTTTAGAGAAAAGCCTGATAGAAATGGTAATGCAGTATTTTAAAGACAGAACCGAATCTTTTGATGATTACTATCCTTGTACCAACAACAATAAAAAGAAAAAGAATTGATGGTATTACCTAAAGACTAATATTTAAGCCATCCTAGTTTGAGAAAATAAATATACATGATCACTGTCGGAATCACTGTTATCATCAAAACTATTATAAGCGTTGTATACGTTCCAAGGAATGTCCATGCTCCAACTACTATACCACCAGGCAAGTTTATATTCATTCCATAGAAAGTACCCATTACAGTAGCAGGAATGGAAAATGTAAATAGTATAGTAAGAATTGCTAGGATTTTGTTTGTTTTTCCTGCACTAAGCATAAAATCAGTATCTTTATAGATCTCGATTGTCGCATTAGAACTGTCTAAAACCTCAATTACTTTGTCAATGTGATCCTGTACATCTTCATAATAGTGAGTTAGATCTTCTTCAGAAAACTTTTGTATATCTGTTGTAACTGCATTTACTATTCTTTTAAGAGGATATATAACCGTCCTTAATATTGTAATTTCTCTTCTTATTAACGAAATTTCCTTTGAAACTTCAATTTCGTAATCAAATACTGCATCTTCAATATCTTGGAGGTTTCCTCTTAGTTTAGTTAGTATATGCGAAAGGTCATCTACTAGTATGTCCAAAATGGAATGAAGTAGATGTCCAGAAGATTTACCCATATACTCATTTTTTATACTGTTATGACTATTGCTATTTTCTTGCTTAGCAGATTCAAATAATTCATTAAGCGGACGAAGATTGCCTTGATGAACTGTAATCAAAAAATTCATTCCTGCAAATATTGATAGTTGACTAATATGCGTTGATGACGATGAAGAAGACGATGAAGTGGAATATGATGATAATGATTTTTCGAGATGCAATACTTTTCTGACTAGGTTTCCTTTTCTTTTTCCTTTCACCAACTTATTTTTATTCGTATCAATAGGTACCTTGATGTCAGAAGAAGGAAACTGTAGTATCAAAAAGATATATTCTTTGTATCTATCTAACTTTGGAATATTATTCTTTGAAAGACAGTCTTCAATATTCAATTCATGTATAAAGTGATGATACTTATTAGTTTCAAGCACATCAACAATCGTTTCCCTGTTAGGATGTTGTATGTCTATCCAGGTCAATCCATTATTTGTAATTTTTTGGATCTTTGTTGACTTATTTTTATCAAGTTTCATTTTAGATTAGCCCATTTTCGTCATCCATCTTTCCGACACTCTTTATTCTATTATAGCCATCATCTCTTTCAACATAGAATCTAGGTATACAGTGATATTGTACAAGCAAGTGAATTATCGCAAACATTCATTTCAACTAGTTTATTTTCTTATTTAATTTTTTTTGAAGTAGTCTAAGTAATTTATTTCTCATTAGGATTGTTAAAACGGATGACTAATAGATATGATAATTATGGAAATCCTTTTTCTTGGTTACTGCGTTTCCAAAAATGAAGTTTATTGAAGCAGAACAATCTAATCCAACCAATAAACAAAATCTATTAGTTAATTTTTCTGCTTTTTCTCATCGATTCATTGCTATAACATAATTGGATATCTAAAATTATATTTGTCTTTTTTTATTTCTTGTTATGTTCTTATCTTTTTTCTATCCCGATACATTATTAACCTATTAATTGGACATAGTCATTTCTTCTTCCTTCTCCTTCTGTTAGATTTACGAGTTTACAAATAATATCATCATAGTTTAATTTTTTTCTTATATTTATTGAATAATGATTCTTTTATAGATGTCATCCTTCTTAACCTTTATCAACTTTGTCAATTCAGTACGTATTATAGTATACCATCATTTTTAGAGTTATCACAATTAATTTCCTTTTTTAATTCATCTGGAATACTATTACACCATCCAAAAAAATTCTTCTTTCTTTTCTGTTTTTCATCTGCATAATATTTCTTAGTTTTTGATAACTTTAAAATTGATTATTGTATTAAATATACGTCTATATTGATTCCCTTTGGTATTTAGACTATATGTTTGTTAATGTGTTTGAATATTATAGTAAATAAATATTATTTATTTTTAATTACAATTTGACTTACTAGATTATTATGGTAGTATGTACATCTCTACCATGTAGATTGGAATTGTAAAAGTCATTTTAATACAATAAAAATTTCCTTAATTTTAAATTTGGTCCAAAGAAGAAGGAAAGTAAAAGAAAGGAAGTGAAAATTCCTTCTTTAGAGGGGAAATTGCAATACGGGTGTTTAAGATGTAAATATATACCATATAGCACATATTTTCTAATCAAATCGCTGTTGGAATACTTTAAAGTAGTTTAACGTTAATTAAAACATGTAGCAAATTTTTTCCTTTATATGATATTAAAGTAAATAGAACTGTCTATATTTAGAGAGAATGACTTCTATAGATGAAGATTTACAACTATCATCATTGAAAAAATCTACTTGATATTTACAGTTAGATTATACATCCCTATAGAAAATCATAGAAGATATCTTTTTATTAAATGACCATAGAGTAACTATTTGTATTATATTTATTATAAACAAATAGTTTATTTCATTTTTTATGGGAATTATTAGATTTTTATAGAGTGTTATAGATAAACTATATATTTATTAAATTTACAGATATTTCATATAAATGACTTGTTTACATGTTAAATAGAATATATTACTAATTGATATTATTGGTAAATAATCCTCCTGTTCTTTTACAATCCAGAAGATATTATTAAAAAAGAAGCGGTAGCCATAGATTATACTGATCTTGGAGAAATTCAAGAAATAGGTTTAGAATATGTTATAACTCAAAAGGGTATTATAAATAAAGATATATTTTATATTCCAAAGCATTTTGTTGATCGTTTCGATGGCATTCATGTATGGTTTAGAATAACAGAAGAAGAAGCACAACAATATAGAAAACATAAGAAGTACAACAATATAGAAAACATAAGAAAGCATTTACAAAATTTTGAATTATCTAAAAAATTGAAATATTACAAATAGAGATAATAGAAAATTTAGTACAATTAAACTAATTAGTATATTAATAAAAATAGATTGTTTTTCATATTTGTATATTTGTATTTTAAAATGATATATTACATTATATACATTGCATGCTTTTGCGTAATTAGGAAGGAATCAAAATATTCTGAAAATTAAATTAATTTTCACTAAATTTTATAAATTTAATAACATTATTCTCTTTTATCTTAGATCAAATTTCGTAATATTTTACATGGTTACTAATTACGCAATAGATCTATTGCATGCATTTACCAACATTCAGGAGAGGCCAAATTACCATAACTTGTTGCACATAGATCTGATGTTGAGGTAATAGTATCTAATTCCCCTGTTAGATACCATATATAGTAATGCTAACTAGCATTGCAATAAAAAAGATACTGAAACCACTAAAAGCAAATTTTAATACTTTTTTGATTGATTTGAGATTCATTAAGAATATCCATTTTATAATAATAGATACTTAAGCAGATAGTATATTCTTCTACTAGGGAAATATAGAGAAAGATTGAATTTATAGTAAATTATCATTAATTATTAATATGCCTATTATTATCGTTACAATATGTATGATCATGCTAAATTTTTAATTATCCAATACTATTTTTTTGTTTATGGTTATTGCTAATTTCTATTAATAAGGGGATCAATTGGTCAATCAACTTATATGACAACAATATTTGGATTTATATAGGATATCTATTTATGGAGTAATTCCTAATTCGCGTGGAGGATAATTATTTAATATATCTAGCAGTAAATATCCTATAAAAATAATTGAAAAGCCTGAAAAAGCATATGAAATAATTTTTTGAAATAAAGAAAGATTACTTTTGCTTCTACTAGATCCAGATAAAGAAATTGGGGGTGGGCTTTGTCCAATAACTTTATTATATCCTTCTATTGCTTTCAAAATTCTTAATTCATAATGGGTAATGCTGTTCCAATATTCAAAGAAAGTTCTATTTCTTTTTTCCAATTGTATATTTTTTAGTAAATTTGTTACTTAAATTTGGTTAATATACAATATAGATATCTATATAGAGTATTTTGTTTGTTTGGAGACTATATGATTGAAATAGTTTTGTATAACATAATATAGATTTTTTGTTTAGCAACCAAGTCTAATTTAAAATAACATGAATTATTGTAATACACATGTATCTCATGGCTGTGTTAGTTTAAGAAAATATACTTAGTTGTGAATGCCCTATTCTAACAATATATGCTGTTGAAATTTGTCATAAACAGAACATCCACCTTTATGGTGATATACTCTTTGTATTTGTATTTTCTTGGTCCGGCCTACGAAATACATCAAAGGCATTGGTGATATTTAGAGATGAGAAAAAAGAAGTTATGTATCTGTGTTATGGAATTGGATTTAGAGATTTGGTTCATGTCAGATTTATAGACGTAGAAGAGTATCAGCATTCATCATAGATGAAACTATTACTCAGGTTGGTAATCCTCACTTTTGGTTATGGATAGCAATTGAACCAATAGACAAATCTGTACTTGGAATCTACATTTCTGAAGAAAGAAACATGTTTGTAACAGAGAGCTTTATTCATTCTTTGATAGATAATATGAAAAACATACCGTATACACAGATGGCGGTACTGGGTACCCATAGGCATGCAATTTTCTGCATCTAAAACATAGATTGCATCTTCTTTAGAGAAAACTGGTAGAAAGAGTAATGCAGTATTTCAAAGACAGAACTGAATCTTTTGATGATTACTATCCATGTATTAACAACAACCAAAAGAAGAAAAAGAATTGTGATCTACAACATGTATACAATTGGATAAGATTATTCATTTATCTATATAATGCAAAAATCAAAAATAAAATATCATTTATCAAAAGAGGAGGTGTAATAAATTTAAGTTAATAGCACCTATCAGAGATACAAAATTTATTATATTCATATTTAAACAGATAATATATTTTTTATTTTGAGAAATATAGATCATTAAAACTAAAAAATCATTCAATAATCACAACATAGAGAATTTTAAAAATTTAATAAATATAGTAATCACTTAATCAATATAGACACATTTAAAATCTTTAGATGCTATAGTTATGGAAAAAATCAAATAAATTAAAATATGAATTAAAGATAGCAAAGTAGTTTGAAGAAATTAACAAGTATCTTATCAATTAGAAATGTTATAATATGTTACTAAATTGCAGTATATCATAATATTAACATTCAGAAAATAATAATTATAGTAATTAGCAGTTAGTTATAACAACAAACTTATGTTCTATTTTGTTAGAAAGATCAAGAACATGAGTTAGACAACTATAATGTAATATTGGTTGTTCATGATCTTTACTCTTTCTTTTATATCCATAAATTGTAGCCCTTGCAGGCTTTTCGTCACATACTTCACAAGAATTTTTTTCTATTTCGTATTTCATTCTTTTTTAATTCACTTTGTCTATTTGTAGTACACGAAATAGGTATTAAAATATTGACTATAGTTTACATATAACAATCAATTTTTTATATAGTGAAGCATAGTGATGGTAGAATTAGGATCTTTTAACAATAACAATAAAAGATTAAAAATAGAAGAACTGATTAACTTGTATAGTGTGTGATATTCAATCTTGATTTGAGAATGCTACAATCTCAATAATCTACAAATTCATAGATTTCAAATGACTGTAAAAGAAACTATTTAGATGCATATTATACATGCAGGATAATTGAATTAAAGATATAGTGTTAAATATAATATTTAAAATTAGAAATAATTTAATTGTCATAGTTTAAACAAAAAGAGTATGATTGAATTTCATAGAATGTAATAATAGATGAAATAATTCTATTAGTATTTACCATTGATATTTAGTGATATTATATTTTATTAGTATTACAAGTCCAAATGAAGTTATTAATATATATATTATTAAAAATATAACACTGATTAAGTACCTATTGTTACAAATTTGTCTCTTATGAAACTAAAATCAATATAGAAAACACTAAAACTTTACGTTTGATGGATTTAGTATTTTACTTTTCCTAAAGTTAAAAATTTTAAATAATGAAATGTAAAAAAAGAAGATTAAGTAGTTTTTGTGTTATTGCTTATTAGTATATCTGCTCTGTTGCTTTTGTTCTATGCTATAATTATGCATTAGAAGAACTTGCTGTTGTTGTTTTGTGAATATTATCCCTAGTAACTTGTTGGAATGTTTTTACAGTATTAGCTCCTATTTTCGATAGTTCTTTTATATTCTCTTTTGTATGCTGAACAGATGTATTGACAGAATCTAGATTTGCAAATATAGTATTATTTATTACTCTAGTTGCTGATACTGCATTATCTGCAAAGCTACTAACTATTTTTCCATAGTTTTCAGCCAGTTGTCTAGGAGATACAGTCCAATCAGACCAAAGTCGTAATGAATTAGCTAGAATATCTTTTTGTGATTCTACATAATTATCTGTAATTTCTCTAATTGCTTGAATTGTATTTTCCTGATAATTGTTAACGATTTGAGTATAACGTGGAATTTCTTTTCTTGCTTCATCTATTGTTTTCTTGATATTATCTTTAGTTTCATCTATTACTTTATTAACTGCTTGTTGTTGTTGTTCTCGTTGAAAATATTGTTCTGTTGTTGCTGAATGTATTTCTGATAAATCATCATTATGTCTTTTTTATCTTGTCTTTTAGTTGACATGTACTAAATTATATTATTTTATAGCATTCAAGTTGGGGTAAATAATGGTGTTGATTAATCCTTAAATGCATTAATAATATTATTTCTTATTGAATCATATATAGTAGGATTCTACTACTAGATTGTATATAGCTTTTTAAAGCAATCTATAAACTAATATTTATTATTGTAAAAAGGATTTAGTAAAATAAATTGCCAATCGAAAAAAAAGTAATAACTATATTTTTTTAAAAAAGTATTATAGTTCTATATAAGTCTATAACCAAACCATACACTTCTCTTATTTATCTAAAATAGCATTAAATATAAGATAAAACTTGGCTCTCGATGAAAACTTGGCATCTCATATTGAAATTACCAATCTTTCTAATGAAACTAAAAAAGTTGATTCTAAATCTAAATTTACTATAAATAATCTAGATGCAGGGTTTCATAATAAACATGTTCTTAAAGATATTAACTTAGGTATAGAAGGAAATTCTGTAACTGCATTTATAGGCCCTTCTGGTTGCGGTAAAACTACTCTCATTAGATGCTTGAATAGAATGCATGAAATGACACCAGGTGCCTATGCTAAAGGTAAAATTTTTTTAGATAAAATAAACATTTATGATAAAAAAATCAATCCAGTAATGATTAAAAGACGCATAGGTATGGTATTTCAAAAACCCAATCCCTTTCCAACCATGAGCTATATTTGATAATGTTGCATCAGGTTTAACATTAAATGGTGTTAAAGATAAAAAAATCATAAAGGAAATAGTAAGGGAAAGTCTAGAAGGAGCAGCATTGTGGGAAGAAGTAAAAGACGAATTGAATAAGCCTGGAATGAGTCTATCAGGAGGCCAACAACAGAGACTATGTATCGCTCGAGCGCTTGCTATGCAACCTGAAATTCTTCTCATGGATGAACCTACTTCAGCGTTGGATCCGATTGCATCTTCTAAAATTGAAGAACTAATCCATGAATTAAAGAAATATCTTACTATAGTAATAGTAACACACAATATGCAACAAGCAACTAGAGTTGCAGATTCTACAGCATTTATGTTTCTTGGCTCATTAGTAGAATTTGGAAAAACAACACAAATATTTCAAAAACCAAAAAAAGAATTGACAGAAAATTATGTCTCTGGTAAATTTGGTTAAACTATCAAAAAAATAATTAATTATATTCCATATATAATAACAAAAATCTAATTAAAAATAGATAAGACAATAGAAGAGAATTACCATATAAATTTCTGAAACTTCTATGAAAAACAATACATGATTATAAAAGATTAAAATATTCTTTAGCTTTTTGTTTATATGCTAAACCTATAATATTATGATAATGAATATTATTTTCGATATTATGAATTAAAATTAAAAAGTTCATTGTAAAGTAAATTAAAAACATAATTTAGTTCAAAGAAAGTAAAAGAAAGAGAGTGGGATTCTTCAATGTAAGATGTTGTTTTAAATGTAAAGTTATAATTCATTTCATTTAATTAGCATTTCCTATAAATATTATCATTGTCTATATAGAAATATTATAGCCTATATAAAAAATTATTAACTAACCATACGTTAAATAAAATTACTAATAATTATCTGTCTGGCTTAAACTACGAAACATTTTCCATAGAAAGTGAAGGAGGGAAAATCAAAATTACTTTCTATGGAAGGGTCTATAGTATTTACGTGGTATTATTTCGAACTACTAATTTATTTATCTTTCCAATAGACATTATAGTTATCTATATTGATCTAAATTTATAAATTGATTGATTTTAAAAAAGAAAATAACTCGATTAGTTACTGATATAAATATAGTCTAAAAATTATTAAATATTATATGAAAGGAAACTATACAATTGAAAAATTATTGTAAAGGTATTTGTAAAAATTATAAAGCAGTTAAGGAAAAAAATTCATTCAGTTACTATTCAAATGGGTTTAAAAGATGTAATGAATGTGAAATTTTTATAAACTGGAATAGTTATAAATGTCCATGTTGTAATAACGTTCTAAGAATCAAACCTCACAATACAACTTGCAAAACAAGAATATTAAAAGAGTATGTTTACATTTGAGTGAATAAATAGATATGCTTAATTCATAATCTTATTGTTAGTAAATAACTATTTTTAATAATTACTGCTAATGTGATAAACATAAAGTATTTTTAATCGTTATACAATATCGATAATGATAAATTAAATCTGTTTTTGATAAATCTAGGAGAATGTGAAAAAAAATTGGCAATAGAATGGGATTATTTATTTGTAGAAATGATACTTCTTGCTGGGATAATTTGGTTTACAGTTTACTTAGAACATTGGTCATACAAAAGATCAGAACGTCAACAAGATAAAAAGACAAAAGATAACCTTTTTATATTTATTAGAGATGATCTGGAACATAGGTTACACTTTATAGACGAATCATTACAATACAAAGATTACAAACCTTTTTTTACTGATATGTGGGATGCTATAATTCTATCAGGTAAACATTCGTTGATATCATTTGAACTATTTAAGAATATTCAACGAACATACTCATGGATGAAATATTATAACAGTGAATTAGAAAGTAGCGATAATGAAACGTCTAAAGAAAAGACTTTATTAGAATTATTAGATGATGTTAAAAAATCAATTCATAAAACTATACAAAAATTAGATGAAGAAAAACCTAAATAATATTTATTTTAGTACTCCGCTTAAATTAGAATCTATCACAATAGATAAGAATATATCTCCCAGGGAATACCATTAATAGATCAATTATTCCTTATAGAAAAGTATTTGATGGCATAATGTTTTGTCTTCAAAAGCGATATCAGTGGAAAATGTTACCCAAAGAATATGATTAATGTTAGAATATAATATATTCACAGATAAATCTATTTGGTTAAATTAATACATTCAAATGTTGAATTAAAAATAAGTTAAATGTCATTTATTTTTTAGTAAAAATCATAGTGCTTTTTTTCTTTATGAGACAAATGTTTAAGAGATAAAATATAGTTATAATTTATAGCTAAATGAAAAAAATATTATTGCTTTTACGTCACGGAAAATCTAGTTGGGATGATCCTAATCTTTCAGATTCTGAGAGACCACTTAACAATAGAGGAAAACAGAATGCATCTACAATAGGAAACTTTTTAAAAAAAGAAAATCTAGTACCTGATCTAATTATTAGTTCCACTGCAAAAAGAGCAAATAAAACTGCAAATATAATTGCTAAAAAATCTGGTTATGATAAAAAAATTCTTGAATCAAAAGTATTGTATGGTGCTACTGCAGATGATTATATAAGTGTAATTCATGACATCAATAATGACCATGAAATGGTTCTATTAGTTGGACATAATCCTACCATAGAAGAAGTAGTGGAAAGAATTATCGGTGAAAGACATATTATGAGAACTTGTTCTTTAGCACATATAGACTTGTCAATAGATTCTTGGAAAAAATTCGATTATGGCATAAAATGCAAACTAATTGATCTGATCCATGCCAGAGAGTTATAAACTCATATAAATAATAATTCTATAAAAATAGAAAGAAATATCCGTCAGTATTACTTTTTTTTGAATAATCTTGTAAAGAACTGGTATTTTTCTTTAACGAAAATTGATGGATTGATTGATTATAAATGAGCTCTGGACGGTCTTGACAATCTGAAAATCCTCTAGTTTGTTCCATTACTGTATTTGGCTAGGTTCAAAGTCAACATAAAAAGAGAATTACCTTAGTCTTGTGCAATTAGCTAATAGTATGTTACATGAGGATAATTTTGGGATATGCTCTTAAATTAACAATATCTCAATTTATTAAAACTATCACTTTGCAGAAATCCAATCTATTTCAATCTATTTAATTTCAACCTATTTTTGTCGAATACAAATTTGCCATTAAATAGACGAATTGTGAAATTAGCACCAAAAACAGAGAGCGAGGAAACCGAAATTGCAGTTAACCATTCATCAAAACTCAATCTATGTAGTTCAAAAATTTTGTTAAAAGGTTCTATGTTTACTGATATGAATATTATTCCTAAAGATAGTAAAATAGCTCCTATTAGGTGCTTATTTATTCTACGATTATAACCAATAATTCTACGGAGTAAAGATGAATAATTTAACACATGCAAGACCTGTGTAATTCCAATGGTAGCAAAAACTAATGTCTGTGCAACATACTTTTTATCTTCTAAATTCAATGCCCACAGAAATAATCCTATTGTACCTATCGTCATAAATAATGATTGGATAAATATAGAATACCATTCCTTTTTTGAAATTATCGGTTCATTTTTGGATGGAAGCCGTAGCATTAATTCCTCTCTTTTGCCTTTTTCTGCAGCTAGGGCCAATGCTGGGAATGTATCTGTTACCATATTCATTAACAATAGTTGTAGAGGAAGTAGAGGAAATGGCAGAGATAATACAATAGCAAAGAGCATTATCATTATCTCACTTAAATTACAAGATAATAGAAACGTAGTAAACTTTTTTATATTAAATAAAATTAATCTGCCCATTTCTATAGCATGAGTTATTGTCTTGAAATTATCATCTAAAAGTATTAACGCTGCTGATTCTTTTGCTACATCAGTACCTTTCTCTCCCATTGCTACTCCAATATCTGCTTGTTTCAAAGCAGGAGAATCATTTATTCCATCTCCTGTCATGGCCACTATATTTCCTTTACTTTGCAACGCATCAACGATTTTTAATTTATATTCTGGAGTAGTTCTTGCAAAAACACTTATTTTTTGAACTTTTTCTGCTAATTTATCTATAGATAACTTTTCTAATTCTTTGCCTGTTAACATCACAGATTCATCTTGTACATTGTTTTCTTCATTCCATATTCCTAGTTCCTTTGCTATTGATTTTGCAGTAAGTGGATGATCTCCTGTTATCATTATAACTCTAATTTTAGATTTTTTAATGAATTCAATTGCATTTAAAACACCGGGTCTTACAGGATCGTATAATGCTACTATGCCTAAAACAACAGCATTCTTATTTATAATAAATTTGTATTTTTCATTTATAGTGTTGATGTTATTTTCAATTTCCAAAAAGGCTAATAATAAACTTCTATATCCTTCTGAAGTAATGTTTTTGATTTTTTCGTTCAGTTGATTCTTTTTTTCTTCATCAAGAACAATTATTTCATCATTTTCCATTATTTTTGTACATAATGGTAATACTTGTTCTGGGGCTCCTTTTATGCAAATTAATAGTTTATTATTCCCTTTCTTCCTATGTACAGTTATCATCCTTCTAGTTTTTGAATCAAAAGGTTCCTCCCATATTCGAGGAAATTCATTCTCTAGTGCTCTTTTTTTTAAACCAATCTTTTCTGATGCAACTATCAAAGCTCCTTCAGTTGAATCTCCATGAATTTTCCAATTTGTCTTGTCAAAATGTAATTCGGCATTATTGCATAATACCATGGTTTGAAAAAGAAGTAATTGATTTTTATCCTCAAATTCTATCAAGTAATTATTTTTATTTTCCTTTTCAGTTACATTTTTACTCTTATAGATTTTTCCGGAAGGATTAAAACCAGTTCCTGATATTTGTAGAACCGTATTATTACCTAAAATTATCTTTTTTACAGTGGGCTCGTTTAGAGTCAACGTGCCCGTTTTATCAACACATATTACAGTTATTGATCCTAAAGTCTCTGCACTAGCAAGTTTTCTAACTAATGCATTATTTTTTGCCATTCTTTTTACGCCCAAAGCTAATGTAATGGTTGCTATAGCTGGTAGACCCTCAGGAACCGAAGCAATGGCTAAAACTATACCCGTTAGGAATAAGTCTCCTATTGGAAAATTTTGAAAATAACCTATTACTATATAAAGTAGGGTAATTGAGAGAATAACTATTACCAATTTTTTTCCAAGTTGTTCGATCTTCTTCTCAAACGGTGTTTTTCCAGTGGTTACATCTTCTAAAAGCGATCCGATTTTTCCAATTTCAGTTTGTTTTCCAATATTTACAACAACAGCTTTGCCTCTTCCTCCTTGAGTCATAGTTCCCATGTAACAGATATTTTTCCTTTCTGCTAATTCTGTTTCTTTGGAAAAAATGGCACTTGAATCTTTCAAGACACCATGAGACTCGCCTGTAAGAAGAGATTCATCTACAACTAGTCCAAAAGATTCTATTAATCTACAATCTGCTGGTATTCTGTCCCCTGCTTCAAATTCAATTATATCTCCAGGAACTATTTCATGAACATTAATTTGGAATTCCTTTCCGTTTCTAAGAACTTTTGCCTTAGATGGTCTCAATTTTTCTAATGATCTGACAGCTCTCTCGGAACTATTTTCCATGATAAAACCAATTCCTGCTGTAATGAAAACTACTACTATTATAGATAAAGACTCTAATATTCTTCCTAGGAAATACGAAAGAATTGTTGCAATTAATAAAAATACTATTGGCAAGTTTTTGAATTGAGAAAAAAAGATACTAAATTTTGAACGCTGCTCAATTTCAGGTAAAATATTTTGACCATAAATTTTTCGTCTCTGTTTTATATCCCGATCAGAGAGGCCTGTTCTTGGGTTACTATCTAACATTGAAATAACATCTATATCAGAAATAGTATGCCAAAAAATGGATGTCTCAATCTTTTTATTATGCAATGGCTATTTTATAACTTGCCTTTATTATTCACAGTAGATAAAAAACATTTGGGTGATTAAGACCATTTAATAACTTAGCAAAGATATAATCATCCTAAAAACAATCAACTATTGCTAATCCTAAAATATACCTGATTATAATGGAGGAAAGAAACAAGTACAGAACTACAACAAACAAGTAGTATCAGCGCTCAAAAAAATAAAGTAATACTGATTGGTATTTGAATGAAGGTGAAATCATATACTGTCTAACATAATTTCGCTAATCTACTCTTCTCATCAGATATTTAACAATATCTAGATTAAACTTTCTAGTTCTGTAATAACGAGAAATTTCATCTTTTAGAGAATCAAATGTAGGATAATAACAAGAAAGTATACTGTACTTTCCTTGTCTCCAACATTCCTCTACTATTGCGTTGAATTCAGGAGAACCTGGTAACAGGAAGATATCCTAGTCTAATAGTATCTTTATTTTTAGCAAGAAATCTTTTAGTTATTTTAGAACAATGTGGTGTTGCTCTATCTACAAATATGATACATTTACCAACAAATCTTTTCTTGATTTGCTTTAGATAATCGATAAACGTACTACTGTTAAATTTGTCATATTGTAAAAATAATTGTTTATTACCATCAATAGATAAAGATCCAAAGACAATAGTCTTTTTACGAGAACCAGTAACTGTAACTAATGGTCTTTTATCTAAGGAAATCCATTTCTTTTTCTTCAAAATATAATCATATACAAATATGGATTCATCTTGCACAAGAATGTTCCAATCTGACTTTTTAGTGTCAATGATTTGTTTTACTCTTTTTTGAATCTCTTCTTTTCTTTAGTAGTAACAACAACAAAAAATTAGGCATAACGGTAGTAGAAAGAAATTCTCAATGTATACATCAATGTCATGGCCTGACCAGAACCTATTGTGTGATTTCTATGACAAATCAAATTCCACCAATACGATAAACCAATTAGAGAACCTCAAGATACATGTAATGAAAAATAATGGTTGGAAAATAATTGTACTGACTGATATGGGATAATGCTTCATTTCACCAAAGCAAGATGACAAGAAAATATATCAATGGACAGAAAAAAAGACTGCTGGCTTACTGTAATATATCTTCCAAAGAGGACTCTATACCTGAATCCAAATGAGAGAAATGTAAATCAATGTATAAAATCAGATGTATGTGTGCAAACAGATTTTATACCAGTATAGAAGAACAAAAAGATGCAGTATCAGAATACCTTGATAACAGATTTGGAAGATGTTGAATGACTTTAATGATGACACTTGACT
>CAWIYT010000253.1:0-5830 GCA_963840085.1 uncultured Nitrososphaerales archaeon | reverse complement strand
CTTATCATCATTTAGTAGCAAATAATTTATAAAACAATTTCTTCAAAATCCTCTTTTTAGAACTTATTTGATTCATAAACTATTGATTTGAAAGTCATTGATGTGATCTATCAAGATATATACACTAATTCATTTCTACTTGATAACGAATGAGATTAAATTATAATAAATTTTTTTCTTAATATAAATTGACTTTGGGGACTTTTGAGAAATAAAACTGCTATAAATATAAATTTTATATTTTACTAATTACCTTGGAGTAAAATAGTTTTAATGTCATATCATTTAATTCTTTAAAATGCATAATAAAATGATTTACACCACTATCAACATATTCATTTAATCCTTTAATTATCTTTTCAGGAGTTCCTATAGTGATTCCATCAACAAGATATTGAACTAGTTGCTCTTTTGTTTGATCATTTTTTTTATATTTTATGAGAATTCGATCAATTTCTTCTTCTGATTCTTCAATTATACATGGTAATACTACTGAATATTGTATTTCATTATGATCTCTTCCAATAGAATCGCAATATTGCTTTAAAATAGATATTTTTCTTTTCATTTCATCTGGAGAACCAAAGAAAAGGTTATATCTATCAGCATGTTTTGCTACAACCTTGAGCAAATATTTTTCTCCTGAACCACCAACCATTATTATTGGACGAGGTTTTTGAATTGGTTTAGGATTACATATCGCGCTCTTTATTTTGTAGTATCTGCCATCAAAAGAAGTTCTTTTTTCTGTCCACATTGATTTAATTATACATAAAGATTCATCTAATTGTTTAATTCTTGCTGTATTTGATGGAAAATTATATCCATATGCAATGTACTCATCTTCATACCAGCCAGCACCAATTCCTAATTCTGTTCTTCCTTTACTTATTATATCTAGAGTTGAGATCATCTTTGACAAAAGTGCAGGATTACGATACGAATTGCATATTACTATCTGTCCTATCTTTATTTTTTTTGTTATTGTTGCTATAGCAGATAATAATGTAAAACACTCAAAAATGTTCTTTTCAATGTCATCTTTATAATGAGGAATAAAATGATCGTAAGTATATAACATGTCAAATCCAAGATTATCAGCTGTTATTGCAATAGATTTTGAGAATTCATATTGTTTGATAGGATCATTTTCCTCTTCTAATGGCAGATCCCCTCCTCTCCATCCTTGCGGGATCGTTAATCCAAATAATAATTTATTATCATTTTCTTTTTCTTTTGATAATATTTTTTTGTCCATTTAATTTTATATTATAGTTGTTATCTATAAGCTATGAGATAATCTATGCTGACCTTAGATTGAGAGATGGCAACAAAAGATTCTGTATACAACATGACAATAGACGAAAAAATTATCAAAATATGTCTCTGAAGTAAATGGTAAAAAAGTATATCTTTGCTCAGCTGGTTGTACTAATCAATTTAATAAGAATCTTCAAATATCTATATATATGAATTATCGGAAGATATAACAATTTTTAAAAGGGATATCTATATTTTTAGAGAATCAATTGTTTTGATAAATTGAATACCAAATACAATACAAGAATATTTAACTGCCTGTATTTTAATAAAAAAAGAATATGAATTCATATAAGGATATGAAAAATAATATTAAAAAAAATGATAATTATAAGAATCATAATTATCTACCATCTAATTTTGTAGATGCATATATTGATGCTTATGCATCCTCAATTGAATTTTATTCTAGACTGAATAGTGCATTTATTGATGCTGTTTCTGTACCGTTTACTGATGCAAGAGAAGAGATTAGAGAGATAAGAAATGAAATCAAGCCTGAAGAATTCTTTAATTACAATCAGCAGCAGGAATTATATAGAAAGATTGAAAAAATCGCTTTATCTAAAATAAATGATAAATTTGATACAAACTTTAGAGAAAAAACCTTTATAGATTCTCTTTCAGAATTTGTGGAATCCTTCTGCAATTTAGGAAATATTACAGGTACAGGATATCTTTATCAGAATATATCAAATTTAAACTCCTTTTGGAACAATGTGTTTATTGAACCATTAAGAGATACACTGGGGAGAACATCTTCTCATAAGATTACTCTTGGTGATAAATATTCATTGATCCATTATGATATGCATCAACAAGAAGAAGAAGAAAGTTATAGTTCAGAAAACAACAATATAAAGCAAAGATCAAAAATAACAAAAAAAGAAAAGACAAATGGAGGAGAGAAACCTTCTGAAACTTCTTCTATTACCACTCCTTTGCTGATAATCTATGCATTTATAAACAGACATTATATACTTGACCTATTACCTAATTCAAGCATTGTACGAAATTTTCAACTACAAGGCTTCAATGTATTTGCAACGGATTGGGGTACTCCAAGTGCTTATGATAAGGAATTAACTATTGGTCATTATGTAAATAAATATCTTGCTAAAACTATAGATTATATAAGAGAGCATACTGGTTCTGATAAAGTATCGCTTTTTGGTTACTGTTGGGGAGGAGATTTGGCACTTATGCTTGCGGCACTTTATCCAGAAAAGATAAAAAATGTAATCGTTTTTGCAACACCAGGAGATTTTAGTATTGATAATAATCTTTTAAGTATTTGGACAAGAAGCATAAATACAGACTCACTTGTTGATGCTTTTGGCAATGTACCTGGTTCCTTTATTAATAGTGCATTTTTGTTACGTAGTCCTATAGATTATCTTCATAAATATAGTCACTTCTTTCTTGAAGGACAATTGAGAGATATTGAATCCATAGTAGAATTTGTTGCTACAGAAACATGGTTGCACGATAGTCCTCCTGTAATAGGTCAAATATACAAACAATTTATACAAGATTGCTATCAAAAAAATCTATTTATAAAAAATGAAATGGTGATAAATGGAAATAATGCAATAAATCTAGGCAAAATTAATCATCCATTCTTAAATATAATAGCATCAAAAGATGATTTGGTTGCACCTGCCTCAAGTAAAGCATTAAATGATGCAATAGGAAGCTTTGATAAATCAATCATAGAGTTTGATTCAGGTCATGTTGGTGCATGTATAAGTTCTAAGGCATATGAAGAGATATGGCCAAGTGTTGGAGATTGGTTGAAGAAAAGATCATAGATGTTAAAAAAGATGAAGAAAAGAAATTAACAGATTTTGTATAGTTACTGAGAATAATATTTTTTACAAAATTATAACAATAAAAGGTATTGACGAACTATTATTTTATAATTCTTTAGAACATTATTCCAGCATTATAATTCTATCATATACAGTATTATTTCGGATTATCATATCATGGATTCTACTATGTGGATCAATCTCATATTTATTATTGCCATATACGCGGTTTCCTTCAATTAATATATATCCCATATCTTTTGAATAGAAATCTTTGTAAATATGATGTATATCATTATTTTTCAATATACTGCCAATTCCACCATTAAAAGTAATTCCCCCACAGCCATTACAATTATATCCCAAATATGCAAGCCCAATTTTGAATTATTGTTGGACCAATTGCATCTGAATTTACCTTGATATATGGTCTTAATTCCATTGCGTATAAAGTATCATTATATTTTGCATCTTTAGAAAATTTTACATAATCCTTTGTTTCTGGATTTCATAATGTTATCTTTTTACAGAATTTACTTTCAAACTTCCATCTACTTTAATTGCATTTGGAGTACTTTTGGAAGGAACTATCTTAAGCCATGTTACATCATTTGAATTGATATCAAGAAATGCATCTTTTTCAACTTATATACAGCATAAAGTAACTATATTTTTTTCATTGATCATATTTACTATTATTTCTCCCCAGTTACTTTCATTACAAAATTAGTAATTAACAATTGAGAAGAAATAATAGTAAAATTATGAGTAAATTGATAGCATGATTTAAGAATATCGAATTACTTAATTTTACTTTTGAATAAAATACTTTATAATAATTGGACACATGATTAAATAAATTCTCTAAAGGATTGATTAGTCATCTACTTAATAATATAAATCTAAATTTTATAGTCTTTTCTTTCAATATATTTTACTGATATATAATATCACAATATTAAAATAAAAGAATTCTAATAAGAAGAAAATACATTTGCATTCTAGTTATTATTATTGTGTAGGTAGTTTACTTGTTGTTATTCTTTTTTCTTCCCTTCTATTATTAAATAATAATGGTAATTATTTTGAAAAAAGTTATAATAATAATAATATTTATAATAATGAAAACCACTTTTTAGGGCTCTTAATTTAAGCAGCAAAAGATATAGTTAAGAACATTCTATTTATTATATGAAAATTAGGTTTGAAAGAAATAAAACATCCTCAATTATCGTAATGTATTCTCTGTATCTGTATTTTCTTGGGTTGAGTTTAAGAAATACGTCTAAAACAATATACTCTTTAAAGATAAACAAAGAAGTTACGTATCTGTATGGAATTGGATTCAAAGATTTGGTTCATGCCAAATCTACAAAAGAAAAAGAGTGTCTGCCTTTATCATAGATGAAACTATTATTCAAATTGGTAACCAGCATTTCTGGCTATGGATATGTATTGAACCAATTCATAGTTCTGTGCTTGGAATCTACATTTCTGAAGAGAGAAACATGTTTGTTGCTGAAAAATTCATTAGATCTCTTGTATCAAACTATGGAAAACATATTGTATACACAGATGGAGGTACATGGTATGATGAAGCATGTAACGTAATTGGATTAAAACACTATCTACACTCACCATTTCAGAAAAGTTTGATGGAAAGAGTCAACCAGTACTTTAAGGATAGAATAGAAAGTTTTGATGACTATTATCCATGTATGCAAAAGGATGAATGTAATCTATTTCATGTACATAATTGGATACAATTCTTTGTATCCATGTATAATGATACAATAACAAATAATAATAATGATTTTGAGTTATGGGAGGTTAATATTATCTTAAATTAACAGAGCCCTTTTTAGTTTTAAAGTTTTACAAAATTCTTATGCAATTGAAGAAGATGATAATGAGAAAGAGGATAATGATAATAAAGATAAAGATGAATATGAAGAAGATGACTCGGATAACAAGAAGAATAGATCAATTTTTAATTTTGTAGCTGTAGGTGATTGGGACTGCACTGACGAGACAGAAGATACAGTTGATAATATTGAAGATCAAGATCCAGAACTAGTTTTAGCTCTTGGTGACTTATCATATAATGGAGATGCTGACTGCTGGTTAGATTTGATAGAACCAATAGCAGTTAAAACCAAAATAGTAATGGGAAATCATGAAGAAGATTTAATAAAAGACTATATGGATTTTTTTTGGCTTGAAAGAAGAATACTATTCTTTTAATTATAAAAATATACACTTTTTAGCTTTATCTACACAAACCGATTATGATGATGATTCAGAACAATATCAATTTGCTATCAGAGATCTTGAAAAATATTCTAAAGACCCATTTATTGATTGGATTATTGTATATTACCATCACTTTATATATGGATCTGGACCTTATCTTGAAGAGGAAACTGATTTTAGAGAGACTTATCATCCTCTCTTTGACAAATACAAAGTAGACCTTGCTTTACAGGGTCATCTTCCTGTCTATGAAAGAACCTATCCAATTACTTTTAACAATAAAAAAGAAAGTAAACCCATAGTACAAGATTACAATCCTGACATCTATAAAAATCCAAAGGGAACTGTTTTTGTAACTGTAGGAACGGGTGGAGCTCAGGATATGATATTATCTTCATTACGAGATTTTTCAGCTCAAGGAATCGATGGTAAATTTGGAATACTAT
>CAWIYT010000252.1:0-21407 GCA_963840085.1 uncultured Nitrososphaerales archaeon | reverse complement strand
ATATTCTATTGAGTTTATCTTCTAAACGTGAGAGAACATCCAGCGAGATAGTTATGTATGGATTATATTTGTATTTTCTGGGGTTAAGCTTCGTAATGTATCAAAAGCAATAGAACCATTTATACAGAGAAGTCATGTTGCTGTCTGGGAATGGTACAAAAGTTCAATCCCAGAACAAATCTATCCATGTAAAAGAGTATCTGCATTTCTGATAGATGAAACAATGATACAAATCGGAAATACAAAATCATGGTTATGGGTAGCAGTTGAACCAGTACATAGAGTTGTCCTTGGTGTTTACATCTCAAGACATAGAAATATGCTTGTTACTGAACACTTTCTATATTCGTTAGTTGAAAAATATGGTAGACATATGGTATATTCAGATGGTGGTAGTTGGTATCCTGAAGCCTGGGATTCTTTTAGATTGGAACACAGATTACATTCACCTTATGAAAAGAGCATAATTGAAAGAGCCATTGAATATGTAAAGGATAGAACAGAACAATTCGATGATTGTTACCCTTGTAGAAAATTTGACTGTAATCTATCACATGTCTATAACTCGATTCAATTATTTGTATTCATGCACAATGGTATAAGGAGAATCCATCTAAAATTTCGATTATTAATGTACCTTGTAGGAGGTGATACAAGTCATTAAATTAACACCACCTATTGATTATTAGATAATTCTAATTTTATCAACAATTTACTACATTGTTGTAACTACGATAAAAATTTGATCTCATTGTATTGTTAACTTTTAATAAAAAATTTAATTCCAAAATAAATTTCTTTTATCATTGGTGCACTGTCATCCGTATGGCATCTTATTTTTGTCAGGCCTCTTGTATTTTTTTCTATTGAATAGAGATATCAGATATTTGCAAAACAATTGCTTACTTTTATGAAATTAAGTGTTACTCATGTAATCTTTTCTTTTTCAACTCTTTTTGAAATTGAAAGAATTTTATTATGCAATTAAATAGCCAAGTTGAATCATTAATTCCTTTATTTGCAAAATAATTTCATCTTTCTTCAATTGTCTCATCAGATTTTAAATCTAAATAATTAAAGAAAATTTTCAATCTTCTAAGATAGTAATCTCTTGGCAACTTTGCGTCTAACTGCATATACAAATAAAGACTATGCATTAGATTGTTCATAAGCTTTGTTCCAATTAAGTGAATCATTTATAAAATGAGAAACTTATGATATTTAATACTTTAACTAAGTTAACAGTATGTAATAACTAAGTAACTGTAATTTAGACATTATGGCTTATTTTAAGATAATAATATTAATGTACTTATCTAAAGATAACATAAGTTAACAAAGATATTGAATTCTATTATATTATATAGTCACTAACTCAATTATGACTTGAAAATACAGATTAATAGAAAATTTAAATATAATGATAACAACTCAGAAACTGTTTTACAGTACTTCGAAGGTGGCGAATTTCTTGGTGCATATGAATGTGGTGTTTTTAAAACACTAAATAATCATAATATTAAATTTGATATTTTAGCTGGTTCATCAATTGGAGATGTAAATGCATCTATCATTTGTAGCGTCAAAATGATAATAAAGATGCACTGCAATTTTGGAAAATTGTTGGTTATACCAATTAAGATAAATATGCTTACTCACCTCCAACCAGGTAATTTCTCATATTCAGATTGAATCTTTTTGTTCTAAAATATTGAGATATTTTATTTCTGAAATCTGTAAATGATGAATAGTATTGTAACACAAGCAAATCATTTTTGGCTATATGCCACACTTCTTCTAGTACCATAAATTCTAGAGATGCTGTTGGAAGATATACTGGAATCAGATCCTTTTTGTGTTTATCAAAATATTGCAGTACTTTTTTTGATTTATAGTGTTGTTTTGCCTTATCCAGGAACAGATAACATTTTGGAAATTTTCTATGTATCTGTTTTAGATAATTAAGAAATGTATTTTCATCAAACCAGTCATACTGTCTGAACAACTGTTTTCCTTCCAGACTGGTAGAACCAAAGAAGACTGATTCTTGATGAGATCCAGTAATTCTGACTACAGGTCGTTCATCATGCTTTATCCATACTCTTCCGACAAGTGAGTCATAGAAGAAGAATGATTCATCCGTAGATACTACCGTGAATCCTTCCTGCTGGTGGTAGATTATCCAGTATCTTTCTTGCTCTTTTTTAAAACATTCTTTCTCCTCTTTGGATGCAGTGTTCACATGTACCTTTCTTGGTACTTTCTGCTTGAATCCCCACTTTCGAAGTAATGTGTAGATGTAAATCTGATGGTATTGTATTCCGCTTTCTTTTGTATTATGATATCATTAACCTGTTTTGTAGTCCAACCCTGCTTGCTGGATAACAGTTGGCTTTTTATCTTGTATACTATTTCTTGTGGTATTTCTGTGGTGGTCTGCCACTTTTTGATCTGGTTTTTAATCCTTCTATTCCTTCTTCTCTCTGTACCTCTTTAACCAATCAGAAGCCCATGTCCTGCTTCTTCTATGCAGATCTCTTGCTACTTGTGCTGCAGGAATATGTTTGTCATATACTACATTTAACACAAGCAACATTCTTTCCTTTAAATCTGCATCAGATTCTAGTTTATACAGTTGCTCAAATCTTGTTCTAGAAAGATTATTGCTCTCAATCAAATGGATAGAATGTATATGCTACCTATCTTAGCTAAATTTATTATTGTCTAAAATGTATAACCATGATGTTAATGTCAGCATAATTATATTAATTGGTATAGTTATTTTATTTTCAATTCCTTTATCACTAAATATATATCGTATTAGTTCATATAAATCCAAATAAAAAGAATGTAATTGCAATTAATTTAATGACAATTAAAGGATCCGTGAAGAAATAATTTGAAAAACTTGAAAAAAGATCAAAATTAATTATCATTATAATAATGAATGAAAATATAAATATATTTTTATTAATTGTCTTATCTTCAGGTGGACATATTAGAAAATGGGAAATTGTGAATGATCTAATCCAAGCACATGTAATTAATAACTTTTATTTTTATATTATTGTGTATTTACGTAATATTTGTCTTTAGCTTAGGATATATCATTCTAGTTATCATTACTCTATTCCCACCAATTTTGAATAATAAAAATATTATAATACTTTTGTTAATGCTTAATTTATTTCAAAACTAATAGTAATAAGTTTGTTTAGAAACTTATGTTAAGTATATCTTACTACAATATGTTATTAAACATGATAGAAAATTAATACAACAAAAAATATTTCATCATAAGAAGGAAAATATGGTCTTGGATGCTATCCCATCCTTATTGCATATGAGAACAAGAAAACTAATAAAAAATTAATTTATAGAAATATGATCCTTTAAAATATAACATTTAAAATAGAATTATAAATAAATTGAATAAAATTCAAATATAGTATTGATTATAAAATAGAATACAGTTATCTACAATTATAGCCATGCCTAGAAAATTAAATTGAATTTATTGTATTATCAAAACAGGTTTACTAATATGATTCATTATTTTTCTCACATCACTAAATAATGAGCTAAACCATGAATCTATATGAGAAGATAACATAACGACCAAATCATAGTTATTATTATTAATTTCATTCACTATTTCATCAACTACATTACCAGTCAGAAATTTATAAGAAACTTTATTTTGACATCCAGCTTCTTCGCATTTCTTTATTTTTACTTCCATTGCATCTATTACATCACCTTTGATATTTCTATGAAAGTCTTGTTGTTGATTATCCCTTTGTGATTTCTCATATGAGCCTTCTAAGGAAATATTTCCATATTTTTCAATATCGTGTAATATACGAAGAATAAATATTTCTGCTCCGGTAGAATTAGATAAAGAGACAGCATAATTAAGTGCTTTATTTGATATATCTTTTCCGTCATCAGTAACTAATATTTTCTTAAAGAAGGAAGGTTGTCTTTTGAAATATGATAACTTTCTATTTCATTAGGTCCGTGTTTTTCGGATTTGACTTCTGATGTACTACTTCCATTAGAACTTATTTCTTTAGCATCTGCAGATGTAGAAGGATCTTTATCATTATTCATAATATAATGATTGACTACAAATATATAACTATAGCCTTAATATAATACAAATTTGTAACTGATATAGAAATCAATAATTATTTTTAGTATAAATTTGATCATTAAGTGATTTTGACACAATTTCATAGTTTAATAACGTAAATACACAAATTAAATAATGAAATAGGTTAAATAAATCAATATTGTCGAGTTTCTCAATTATAGAGAATAAATATGTATTAATCACTATCCCTACATATTTCAGAATATAAATCATCATCATCCTTAATTTCCTCACATACTTCTTCAGATTCAAATTGTTTTTCTATTTCTGTATCATGATCGAATTCGCATTTATTATTTTTCCATTTTCCATCCTTATCTTCACATTCATCTTTAAGATCTTTGTAATAGTTTCCATATCCTTTACATATTTCTCCATATTTTTTTGTAGCCTGTGGATCGTCTCACAAAGCATCTTGATGGTGTGTCCTTTCCTTCTTCTCATACTTTTCTCTTTCTTTCTTATACTTTTCTCTGTAAATATCTTTTTCATTGTCATTCTCATCTTTATAGTTAAAATAATTGTTTATTGTTGCAGATGTGGTTGTTGTAGGTGCTAAAAACAATATAGCTGACAAAAGTAATGTTATTGTTAATATAACATATCTTTCAATAACCATTATAATATAATATTATTAAAAAAAATAATTAACCTTTTCCAATACAATATTATCCTTTGAAATTCATTGTCATTAATTACCAATAGATATAAAAAATTCTTCTATAATGCTATTATTATATGGATAATACAAATTTATGGGAATTTATGAATCAAAAATTGATGAAACTATTATAAGAAATGTTATCTAATCTTTAACTATGTTGAATTTTCCTACTGATAAAACATATCATGAGGAGGAGAAAGACAATGTAGATTTTGCCGCAATACTTACTGGAAAAGAGGAAGTGCCAGAAGTAGATACATTGGATACTGCTTTAGCAACATTTCAATCCACTAATAAAGATGATTTAAAGTACTCTGTTAAAGTTACAGATATAGATAAAATAAAAGAAGTTCGTATTGATATGGGAAAACCCCATGAGAAAGGAGAAGAAAAAGTAGTTGCTAAGTTGTATAAATCTAAAACTCTATCAGGAGAAGTTATGGGAAAACTTTGTGATGGAACCATAAATTCACAACAACTCAAAGGTCCGCTTCATGGAAAGAGCACCAAGGAATTAGTCAGGAAAATAGAGAAAGGAGAAGCCTATGTAGATATACTGACAGAGGATAATCCAAAGGGAAAAGTAAGAGGGAAAATTAAAAAATTAAAGTCTTCTTGATAATTAATCATAATAATAAATAAATTTTTATTTTCAAGTATAGAGTTTGTTTTAATACTTTTGTTTTTCTAACTTTATTCTATATCTATTATTCATTAATATCATCTATCTTGACAAAGGTGTAATTTTTTATATATTCTGGATCTTTTCTCAATTTTCTAAATTCTATTTTTTGTCTCATTGTGAGCCGAAAGCATTTTCACTAAAATAATTATTCATTTTGAATTGGTGTCTAAAAATTTTATCATAATAGTTATAGATCATTGCACCTTCTACAATTTGAATATTCTTGTCGATTTTGTTGTTTTTGCTTTTTCTGATATTTAGGAATTATAATTTGTTGTTGTTATTATTGTTTCTTATCTTTTTCTTTGACATAAACTTATTTTTGTCGCTCTTATTTCTGAATGTTTCAGCTACTAATTAACAAAGGATTTCCATGAATCTTTCCTTTCTTGTACTGAATCTACTATTATGAATAAACTCGAATGTTTTTGAATATGTCTGTAAATTGTACTTGTTTACGCCCATGAACTTTTTTATCCATAACTGATACAAGTTGCTTCTGCATTCACAGTTATTGACATGTATTGTACCATTTGCATATTCTTTCTGCGAATGGATTACACTTTTGTGTACGAATCCATGTTCTTCCAATTGGTCATATGCCCTATATTCATCTGTAAATATTGTGGAACCATACTGTACTACTGCTACAGACAATATCAAGAAGTGACTGTCGTAAAGGAACATCAAAATATGTCATTCCGTTCCTTCTTTGATGAATACATGTTATCATTGGATGATCCTTGTAAAATGTACCTCTACCTCTCCAGGGTTTTAGTCCTCTTTTCCGGGGTTTTCTACCTAGTTTTACTATCTCATCATGATATGATCTTCCTTTCAATCCTGCCTTGATATAGAATTCATCACCCTCGACCTTACCATCGAGTTTAGCGTAAGAAGAAGAAGAAATTTTTTCCATAACTGTTCTGATAAATCTGTAGCATCTTGGATATGGTACCACTACCTCAAGCGATATCTCTCTTATTGAACAGCCAGGCCAGAGTAAAAGTAACAGGGTACAGTGCCAGAAACCAAACCTTCAATGGTGTATGTGAATAATGAAATACAGTACCTGTTTTGTCATTGAATCCTCTTTTACATTGCTTGCAAAAATACTTTTGATATGATCTGTAAAGACCATCCTTCTTTACGTTATTAGACTGGCAACGTGGACATATTACATAGTCATTCCATCTAATCTTTCTCAGTAAACTGGTACACCAACTTTCATCAGGAAGAGATGTGGTTAAAGTAAACACATCTTAATTAGGTGTTATCCAGCTTTAAGTTTGGCTGAAACATTTGTAAATAAGAGCGATTTTTGTTAATAATTTACTTTTATAAGTTGATATATGATATTCTATAGCATATTTAAATATCTGATAAAACAGATAATCAGCTATATGACAAACTTATAAGCAGATAAATGTAAACAAAAGTAAATGTCAGCAGAATAAGTATTGGATTCTAAAACTACACTCGTGATACTTAATGAGATATTACGAGAATTAAAATATCTTGCTATTGATGATAAAAAGATATTAACAGAAATTGTTGTAGACATATTAAGTAATTATATGAAAAAAAAGAAGTAGAAAAATATGAGACCGTTCTTCCTTTTTTGATGGAATTTAACCTGTTTTATTAAATAATTATTAGGATGATGGTGAGTCTGTTGTATTATTTTATCAAATTCTTCATCTGACATATCATGAATATGACCAATTACTGATCTTATTACTTCATCATCAACTGTTTTGAGATTGAAAGGATTAAATAATTGTGATGCATCTTCGCCACTACCAGAATAGAATTTATGAAAAACTGTTTTTATTAACTTTTGACCTTTTCTCATTATTCTAATAGATCATAGGTAATAAACTAATAAATTGTTTTTGAATTGAGACAAGAATGTTAGTATCTTTCAAGACGTTTCAAGAGAAGTTTTTATAAAACATATCAATTCCTTAATACCTTAATTATATTCTAATAAATAAAAAAACAGGTTCTGTTGAATTTCACAGGTATTTTAAATAGGTATAAAAAAGTGGATGTCACAGAGGCTACAATATAACACCCACTGCCACAACTAATGAACCAACCATATCTCATATTAGAGATTTGTAGCAAACAATAATAAACTTGGTTAAATAAAAGACTGTTGATTTTAGAAGAGGAGAAAAAAAGAAGAGAGTCTAAGTTTTTCATTATCTTTGAAAGATAGGCATATTTTCAAATTTCAAATGAATATTATCTTTTCAATAATTCCAATAACAACAGTACGGGAAATATCGTCTATTTCAACTGTTTATGGACTAGACATTATAAAAATACTTAGTCATAGTTCATATATAGACAGATTAGGAGTTTTACTATAGCAGGAGAAGTACAAAATAATTCCATTAATATTATGGAATATGCTACCGTTCATACTACTTTATATGACAATAATGGAAAGGTCGCAGGAACTAGAAATGGTTTCTTGGATAATTCTTATTTAGAACCCAATGCAAAGTCATCATTCACTATACCAGTAGTTGATGCTAGTATCCCTCTAGACCAAATAGGAATTTATACTTTAGGTATTTCCTTACGTTAAGATTTTGGGATTAGATATGAAAAATGGGAAGGACAAGTAAAATTGCTGGCTATTTTTTTGGAATAATCATAATATTGTTTGGACTTTTTGGTTTGCAGCCGTACTGTCACTGCCTGCTATAAATGCAGGTGATTATCTATTAACTGGATTGATAATCTTATCATAGGATTCGTTATTATGTATCTATGCTACAGGTCAGGCAAAAAGAAATTAGATAAAGCCAAAAGTTAATAAGATTCTATTATAATGTTAAAATATTAGTAAAAAATGCCACTCTTACTATGACCGAATATAGAGGTTGTGGCTCAATGGTACCTGTTTATTGATAACAAGGCAGAGAAATGATATTTATCCTTTTTAGTGCCTTGTTGCGCAACTCATCATTCCTAACACATTTAGCTAACCTATTTTAGTCATATCATGTGAGAAATTGGAAGAAATACAATGAATCTCTTGTTAAACGTGGTGAGATATTACTTGATTTTGATGTTATCGATAACTGGGATTCTGAACTAGAGAAGATGAATGAAGGCAAAGAAGGTAGAAAATTCGTATATCCAGAGTCATTTATCAAATTACTTGGCTACATGAGAGCATACTTTCACTTACCGTATAGACAAACTGAAGGCGTGGTCCGAGCACATGCTGCAAATACGTTACCATCAATTCCAGATTATAGCAGGATTTGTAGAAGAATAAACAGATTAAATATAAAGATTTCTGATAATGATAAGTCTAATTTATATGATGATAACTTTGTAATTGCAATTGATTCTACTGGTGTTAAAGTTACAAACAGAGAGGAGAATGGATTAGACATAAGTGGAATGTCAAGAGAGGCTATCTAAAGATACATGTTGCCGTAGATATCAAACGAAAGAGAATATTATCATTACAAGTAACCAGTGAACAAGTACATGATGGAAAAGTACTACCCAAATTAGTAGATGATATTACAATAAAGAATAACAAGATAATAGATATGACTATCGCAGATAGTGCCTATGATAGTAACAATAATTTTCAATTTCCATCATTCAAGGGAATTAATCCTGCAATAAAAGTCAGAAAGAATTCCAGATGCAGAAAGACCAATCATTACCAGAGAAACAAGACGGTGAAAATGCAGAAAAATAATTTACAGAATTGGAAGAATAGCGTTAGCTATGGTCAGCGATGGATTGCAGAAACTGTCTTCTCCTGTATGAAGAGAATGTTTGATAGAGAATATGTTACTGCTATCAGGTTTGAGAACATGATAAAAGAAATGATACTGAAAGCATCGTTATATAACTTGTTTCAGAGTCTAACTGTTACATAATTATCAATCTCAGTAGGATAGATTTGATTATCTAGATGAGTTGCGCAACAAAGCACAATTCCATATAATCAATATCATTACAGAAAAGACTGTGTAACGAAAATAGGATGATTCAATCTGAGCCATGCCGGTCATCCTATTATTCTTATTCTTATTTTTTTTATACTTTCTTATTGTTATTGAAAATTTTTCGGCGCCGAAAGAAATTATTCGTATTATTGAATTGAATTTAATATTTTAGAAATAAAATTATGGAACCACAAATATATCGATATTATACTCATAAAAGGAACAATAAATTTATTTCAAAGGTTTATATTTTGATTTTAGATAAAAGTAATTTATTGGTTTCAGAATGAAAAAAACTTTAATTCAACAAATTTAATATATTTAATAATTGGTAGATTGTTGTAATGGAAGAACCGAATGTTCATGATTATTATCAAGCAATAAAGGAATATGAAAATAAAAATTATGAAACGGCGTTATCAAAATTTGATATTCTTATTAATTTCGATTATAACAATAAAAAAGATTATTTTAATCAAATAAAATATTGGTCAAAATATTGGAAGGCTTGTATATATTACAATTTATCAATAGAAAAGATACAAAAAAGAAAACCATTTGCAGAGGTTAAACATTTCTTGCTTATTGCTAAAGAAAATTTTGAAGAGGCTAAGAAAATAAGTGAAAAATTTCCTAACAATAGAGAATATAATAAGCAAGGATTATTCATTGCCTTTTGTAATATTGGTGAAGCAGATTCTTGTTATTGCTTAGGAAAATTGACTCTTGAAGAAAGACAAATTGATGCAACAGAATATTTTAAAGACGTAACAAGTTATTTAAAAAATACTAAAAACTATTTTCAATCATCTTTGGATTTATGTAAAGAGGTTAAGCGAAAATATAAAAAATAATAACAGTAATATCGATATAAAATTTAAAGTATTCTATACCGAAGCTTCATCATACTTTGAAATAGGTAAAATAGAGTTAGACAAAAAACAAAATAAAGTAAAAAAGGATTTATCCAGATGACAAAACTTATTATACGAGTAACTTTACGGCAGCCAAATCTTCTTTTGAAAAAGCAATAGAAATAATCCCAAATGATGAATATGCATGGATTGGAAAAGGTAATTGCTCATTTGAATTAAAAGACTATCGTGAAGCTATTCAAAGTTATAATTCTGCTATCAATATTAATTATCATAACCCAATGTTTGGTATTTTAAGGGAATTTCTCTTCATAATATAGCTAGATATGAAGAAGCTATAGATTGTTATATGAATTCAATAACAATTAGTAAGTACATAAATTCACTTACAAATCAAAATATAAATAATAAATTTTCATATAATGAATCTAGACTACTAGATGATGTAATTGGTAACTATTTAAAAATAAGACTAACTGAAGCTGATGTACTAAATGATATTGGTAATGCTTTTTATAATTTAAGATTGTATGATGAAGCATTACAAAAATATGAAGAAGTCTCTAGAGTTATCGAAAAACAAATATCTTCCCCTGATTATAAAAAATATAGATATCTTTTAAATAAAGCATGGTGTTTGATTGCTCGTGATAGGGGTAAAGATGTATTAAAAGATTTAGAAGATGATATTTTAAATAAATATGATGATGAACTTGATAGTTTTAATAAAGACAATCCTGTTAATGACCTAGATAAAGTTCCACCAGAAATTAAATTATGTCTTGTAATCGCATTATATCTTAAAGGATTCATACTTTTTAAAAATAAAAATAAAGATTCGTTAGAATATGTTAATAAAGCAATAGATATAAATAAAAAATATTATTTCAACAATCCCTATCCACTATATCTTAAAGCATTAATTTATAACAATGATAAAAAAGGTAATGAGGCATTAGATCTTTTAGATAAATCAATAGAATTAAATGACAGGTTTGCAGAAGCATATGTAGCAAAAGCTGAATCTATGATGTTACTTAACAACAAAAAAGGAGCTGCTAAGGAACTCAATAAAGCAATAGAGTTAGCCCCGAATTTAGCAAGTGCACACTCGCTTCTTTCAAAAACAGATTCTATTTCTACCGATGGAGGACCAAAGTTTTTGCAGTTCTGGCAAGCAACTAAATCCAGAAAGATTATAGCTACATTACTTGTACTTAGTGCAATTGTTTTAATCGCTATACCTATATCTGAATTACATGCAAAAATGAACGAGGCAGTATTTGGCATAGTAGCTTTATTAGTTGGTCTTATAGCTGCAGTTATTCTCTTGCCCGATATCGGAAAAGTAAAAGTAGGAAATATAATTGAATTTGACATACTACAAGAAAGTCAACCAGGTACTAAATTAGAGCTTGATTCGGAAAAACCTTTTATTCCTTTAAAATCATGACTCAATCACAATCATAAAATAAGATGCAAATAAAACTTGACTATCTTAAGTCAATGATTTGAATTGAACTGAGTTTTAATACAGTTGGAATGGTATTGAAATTTCTACATCATTCCACCGAACCCAAGATTAAGTTATTACTAATAGTAACAAAATAATGAATGTTATAGAGAAATTAACGTCATTCAATATTCAAATAAATTTTCAGTATTCTTTCATGAATAAAAATTAGCAGTGGAAAACCACAATAAACATTCACTAATTTAATTTAGTAGTATTGCATTATTATACCTACTTTAGAATTTCACAAATATATTACAAGTTTTAGGTATTTGTGGACAACAATTCAATACCTCTACTTTTTTTATTTTTCTTTATTACATTAACAAAAGATTATTATTTATTAAAAATTATATGTATAATAAATTAGCCGAAGATATAAGAAAATTCTATAATCTATAATTAATACTGAAATCGAAATTTTATACCTAAACCCGTGTGGAAATACTCATAGTTCCCACCGTTGGCTCTATTCATCTCTTCCAATTCATTATGCCAGTTATCTATAATATCAAATTCAAACATAAATTCGCCATGCTTAACAAGAGATTAGTTATGTTTTCGCTAATTTATCAGATAATATGACTGTAACAAGTTAGCTAATAAGCTAGGAGTAGTGAATCATGAAACAAACCAAATAAATCAAAATAAGGTCATCTAGATAAATTGTCTTTAATAAAGCATCGTATTTTCTGATAAAGACCGATACACTATTACCAAAAGCAGCCTATTATGAAAAGGGGACTTAAATAAAACAAAAGATTGAGGAATTTGTTTATATATAAAGTTATTAAATCAAACGTTAAAAATGCTAAATATTAAAATAGGAACGCTCTTATTGACAAATGTTTCAGCCAAGCTTAAAGCTGCATAAAACATAATTAAGATGTGTTTACTTTAACCACATCTCTTCCTGATGAAAGTTGGTGTACCAGTTTACTGAGAAAGGCCAGATGGAAAGACTACATATTATGTCCACATTGTAAGTCAAATAACGTAAAGAAGGATGGTCAGTATCGATCCTACCAAAAGTACCTTTGCAAGCATTGTAAAAGATCGTTCAATGACAAAACAGGTACTGTATTTCATTATTCACATACACCATTGAAGATATGGTTTTTGGCAATGTATCTATACTTTGTACTCTGGCCCGGATGTTCAATAAGACAGGTATCGCTTGAGGTAGTTATACCAATTCCAAGATGCTATCGATTTATCAGAACAGTTATGGAAAAGTTATCATCTTCCTCATCATCATCTGCTAAACTCGGTGGTAATGTTGAAGGTGATGAATTCTATATCAAGGCAGGACTGAAAGGTAGATCATATCATGATGAGATAGTAAAATCAGGAAGAAAACCCAGGAAAAGAGGGCTAAAACCCTGGAGAGGCAGAGGAACATTTTACAAGGATCATCCAATGATAACATGTATTCATCAAAGAAGGAACGGAATGACATATTTTGATGTTCCTTTACGACAGTCACTTCTTGATATTATATGTACCAGAGTAGAGTATGGTTCAACTGTATTTACAGATGAATATAGAGCATATGACCAGCTGGAAGAACATGGCTTCATACACAAAAGTGTAATCCATTCACAGAAAGAATACGCAAATGATATTGTTCATGTGAATAATTGTGAATGCAGAAGCAACCTGTACCAGTTATGGATAAGAAAGTTCATGGGTGTAAACAAGTACAATTTACAGGTATACTCCAAAACATTCCAGTTTATTCATAACAATAGAACCAAGACAAGAGAACAAAGATTCATGGAAATTCTTTGTTACAACTAGCTGAAACATTCAGAAATAAGAGCGAATAGGAATCTTCTTACTATTTTCATTCTTTCTCATTTCTTTTTTTATTGCTACAACGTCAATTGATGGTCAAATGCCTCAAAATTCGAATACTACTAATAAAACAGCTGCAGATAGGATAGCTGCCAATAGTATAACTCAAAATACTACTGGTACTACTGGCTTGGTATATCGTTCAATATTTGATAGTAGTCTTCCATTTTATTTCCTAGGTGTAATTGCTTTAGCTATGGTTATTCCGTTAACCTTTGATATGATTTTTGCTTATCTTAAAAAACCTAAAGAAAGCCTCGATAAAGAAGCTAGAGCTCCTGTCGGGATGCAGGGATTGTACAGAACCCTTATGACATTTGGTGTTATACTATTGGTGGGTACAGTTATTTTTTATGTGTTGGTGCTGATTACTTTAAACATAAATAATCCATCAAGTAATTCTACTCTCCAGTCTTTAATTGATATGCTAAAGAACCTTTCGGCTATACTTGGCACAGCATTAGCAACTATAATAGCATTCTATTTTGGACTGAGAGGAGCTGAAAGTGCTGCAGAAAAAGGAGCAGCCGCAGCAGCAAGTGTACAAACAGAAGCAATAGCACCAACCATAGTGGGTACATATCCTGTGGATGGCCAGAAAGGAATTTTAGTGTATTCAGATATTGTAGCTACTTTTAGTAAACAAATGGATAGTTCAACCATTGATGTTCGCACATTTACATTAAAGAAAAATGGTGAAACTTCTACCATAAAAGGTGGTGTAACTCTAACCTCTGACGGTAAAGCTGCCATGTTAAATCCATCATCTGATTTGGAACCGTCTACTAAATACACCGCTACAATTACTAAAGAAGTAAAAGATGTTACAGGTATTGCAATGACTACAGATAAAACATGGTCATTTGAAACTGAAGCAGCAATAGCACCAACCATAGTGGGTACATATCCTGCGGATAGCCAGAAAGGAATTTCAGTAAAGTCTAATATTGTAGCTACTTTTAGTAAACAAATGGATAGTTCAACCATTGATGTTCGCACATTTACATTAAAGAAAAATGGTGAAACTTCTACCATAAAAGGTGGTGTAACTCTAACCTCTGACGGTAAAGCTGCCATGTTAAATCCATCATCTGATTTGGAACCGTCTACTAAATACACCGCTACAATTACTAAAGAAGTAAAAGATGTTACAGGTATTGCAATGACTACAGATAAAACATGGTCATTTGAAACTGAAGCAGCAATAGGAACAGCCGGAGCAGCAAGTGTACCAACAGAATAATATACCACTAACATAGTCCGAAGCAATACTTAACATTACAAAATTTGGAACCTTTACAGCAAACTTTAAAGAACTTCCTCCTCCTCTTCCACCAGAGTATTGGTCTACATTATTCAGTGTTGTTGTTACTGCTTTTATCAGCTCTTGGTTAACTCCAACTATCATAGGATGGAGAAAAACAAAAAAACATTAAGTTAGGCTAAATGACTACCAAAATGAACTTAAAGAATTGTATAAAGATAAAAAATTAGATAAAAGCGATATTAATAATCTTTGCTTTGTTGCGCAACTCATCTAGATAATCAAATCTATCCTACTGAGATTGATAATTATGTAACAGTTAGACTCTGAAACAAGTTATATAACGATGCTTTCAGTATCATTTCTTTTATCATGTTCTCAAACCTGATAGCAGTAACATATTCTCTATCAAACATTCTCTTCATACAGGAGAAGACAGTTTCTGCAATCCATCGCTGACCATAGCTAACGCTATTCTTCCAATTCTGTAAATTATTTTTCTGCATTTTCACCGTCTTGTTTCTCTGGTAATGATTGGTCTTTCTGCATCTGGAATTCTTTCTGACTTTTATTGCTGGTTTGATTCCCTTAAATGACAATATCTGAAAATTATTGTTACTAAGTTAAGTATCATATTTTAGGCCAACAACCAAAACATCTTAGATACCGTCTTACATTACATAATAGATTATTTTCTGTTTCGTAGTTGTAATTGGCACATACATCTTTTTTCAGATTTCTGTTTACTTTTGTTTCTACTGGATTCAGGAATGGTGCACGTGTTGGTAGAAATCAGTACAGTTAGCCAGTATGACTGTCTTTCTATAAACTGTTTTGTCTTTTTGCTTACATGAAATGATGCATTGTCTATTACAAGTATGAATCTCTTGATACTTCTCTTTAGTACATATCTCTTGATGCTGTTTAGATGGTTTATGAAATCATTGCTGTTTCTTGTCTTGCTTGTATTGAATTTGATTCCATTTAGGGGATAGAGAAGTGTTATGAATACATTGACTTTATCGTTAGATCCTTTATGGAGTATCTTTTGCTGTTCCCCTCTTCTCATGTATGTTCTGGTTATGTATGGTTGAAGATGTAACCACGTTTCATCTTCAAATCCTAGTAGAATCTTTTTTTAAAAGAGCTGCCGATATCTTCTTTGTACCTCTCTATCTTTCCTTTCTTTTCCTCATAATCATCACCTTTTTCCAGTTCAAGTTTTGGTTGTTTGTATACTATACCTAAATCATGAATTATTCTCCATGTTTGCATTGGACTGACATTCATTTCCAGTAGTGAGGAAAGATATGTGGCCAACAGCCTAATACTCCATGTATTTTTGAGATAGCCAAAAGTCTGGGGTGATTTGTTCAGTACTATGTCTTTTACCATCTCCTTGTTCTTGTCAGTAGATATTACTGGCTTTCTACCTGCATTCATTCTCTTGTTTCTTATACCATCCAAACCGTGTTTTCTGTAATTGTTAATCCAGTCATACACATTACGGTAATTTACACCAAGGTTTTTGGCTATTGTTCTGTAAGGTACTCCTTCCATCTTTTGCTTTATAGCAGACGCTCTTCTGTATTCCTCTTTGTCACGAGTACTCTTCATGAATCTATTCAGTTCCTTTTTCTGAGTATCAGATAATTTCAGAATATAGGATTTGGGCACATGTATCAATCTAAACATTCAGAGCTAAAGTTCTTTCTATCAGAGTATGTTAAAAATACTAATGCATGTTGATGATATATGAGATACTTAACTTATCATATGCACCATCTGCGATAGTCATATCTATTATCTTGTTATTCTTTATTGTAATATCATCTACTAATTTGGGTAGTATTTTTCCATCATGTACTTGTTCACTGGTTACTTGTAATGATAATATTCTCTTTCGTTTGATATCTACGGCAACATGTATCTTTAGATAGCCTCTCTTGACATTCCACTTATGTCTAATCCATTCTCCTCTCTGTTTGTAACTTTAACACCAGTAGAATCAATTGCAATTACAAAGTTATCATCATATAAATTAGACTTATCATTATCAGAAATCTTGATATTTAATCTGTTTATTCTTCTACAAATCCTGCTATAATCTGGAATTGATGGTAACGTATTTGCAGCATGTGCTCGTACTACGCCTTCAGTTTGTCTATACGGTAAGTGAAAGTATGCTCTCATGTAGCCAAGTAATTTGATAAATGACTCTGGATATACGAATTTTCTACCTTCTTTGCCTTCATTCATCTTCTCTAGTTCAGAATCCCAGTTATCGATAACATCAAAATCAAGTAATATCTCACCACGTTTAACAAGAGATTCATTGTATTTCTTCCAATTTCTCACATGATATGACTAAAATAGGTTAGCTAAATGTGTTAGGAATGATGAGTTGCGCAACAAGGCATGGAATTGTATTATTTAGGATATTTGGTAGTATAAATTAAAAAATATTTTTTAACATACATGTTATCCATAAGAATTTGCTCACGTACAATGTATTCAGATATTGGTAGATGTATTGAGCTGTTATTTATTTGAATATTCATGGTATGAACTTGTCTCTTCTTAGTTAGAATGATTCTAACATCATTCACATGTCAGTCGAATAAAATGGTGATTGCAATTAGAGTTACTCCTACAATCATTCATATTACTTCACATGTTGAATGGCTCTGTTAAGATATTAACCTATTATCAAAGCTAATACTGCATTACAATTAAGATCATTACTAGAACTTGGTATTGATATTAAGGGACATACTGCATTCCAAGCTAAAATTGATTATTTAGATAAAGTTGATGCAATAGTCTCTGTTGAAAATATTGATTAGAATCTAAAGGTTATATAGTAGAAAAAGTTTCTAATCTTACAGACATTGCAAAATAAAGATTAAAGGTTGTCTCAAAAATACGAAGTGAATATAATAGAAAAAGAAATGACTTTTGAAAAATTATATATTATACTGGCTAACAAAAATTCACATACAAATTCTTTATATTAAAAGATATATATAATGCTTAAAAAGCGAGTATTTTCATATTTCTAAAATATACGAAATTTAGTTAGTCGGTATATAATTAGCAAAAAAGGTCTTTTATCGATAAAATTAATTCATAAAAGTTAAAAATAAAATAAGGTTATGATATAGTCCAATAAGGTTTTTATAAAATTGAAAAGAACTTAATTTTGTTAAACTAAAACCAATAATATTATTGTTATCAATATCAATATCATTTTGTGCTAAAACAGTAGGAATTCATTTTTGAATCAATTTGAAAAATTATTGTCAACGCAAAGTATATTCTGATGGTGGAACATGAGCTTCCAAAATAAGGTATACATTAGAATCGGAATTATTTGCATTCTCTTTTAAAAATAGAATTTAATAGAAAAGGTAATTTAATATTTCTAAGATAAAACTAAACCTTTTAATTATTACATATTCATTAAAAATGAAGAATAGAAAACTGTAATTAATTATATTTACAAAGATAAATGCTTTTTATAGTTCTAATAATGCTATAATAATAAAGATAAGTATATCTATTTCTAGTAAATTAAGACATTTTAGGAAAAAGCATAAATATTTAATCTTAAATAACTGAAACATATTATGAGATTAGCAACATTTAATGTTGAGAATATGTTTGATCGCCCTTCTATAATGAATCTTCCTTCTTGGGAAGAAGGAAAACACATTCTCCAAGATTTTGCTCGTATTTCAGATTTAATACAAAAACAACAATATTCTAACAATGATAAACAAGAAATGTTAGATATAATGGAAAGAAATACCGGTCTAGCTACTAGAGGTGAAAGCAAATATATTCTTTTAAATGAAATTAGAGGAAAATTTCTAAAAAAACAGCAGCAAGGGAGCCCTGCTGAAATTTTAGCAAATGGACGTAATGATTGGATAGGCTGGTTTGAACTTAAACGTGAAACTGTTAAGGAAACTGCTATAGAAAATACCGCAAGAGTTATTCGTGAAGTTAATGCAGATATCTTTTGTATTGTAGAAGCAGAAAATCGTATTGCAGTAAATCGTTTTAATGATATAGTAATTCCAAAAATAGGTGGCCAAAAATATAATCATGTTATGCTTATAGATGGTAATGATCTTCGCGGTATAGATGTAGGTATTATAACTAGACAATTATTTGACATACAATCCATAGTGACTCATATAGATGACAAAGATTCAGATGAGATAATTTTTAGCCGGGATTGTCCAGAGTTTAAGATAAAAACTTCATTAGGTAATACATTACTTGTAATGGTAAATCATTTCAAAAGTAAAGGATTTGGATCACAAAACGCAAATGATCGTAAACGTAAACGTCAAGCACAAAGAGTTAGAGAGATTTACAATGAGCGTTTAAATCAAGGCTTTAAATATATTGCAATAGTCGGTGATTTAAATGATACACCAAATAGAGATCCATTACAACCACTATTAGGAAATAATTCAGACCTTATTGATATAATGTTGCATGATAAATATAGAGGTGATGGTCGTTTAGGAACTTTTCGTAATGGAACACAATCACAAAAACTAGATTATATTTTAATGTCTCCTAATCTATCAGATAAAGTGAAGCAAGGAGATATTGAACGTCGTGGTGTATGGGGTGGCACAAATGGTGATTTATTTCCACATTTTCCAGAAATTGTAACTGAAAAAGATGCTGCATCAGATCATGCAGCTTTGTGGGTTGATCTCGATTTGTAAGTATCATATAAAGAAAAATGAGAATATGTAGTATTATTAGGTTAAATTATTATTTGCATCCACTGTCTGGAAAGAATCTAATACAATTTAAACTTGAACAATGTAAATGAATTATATGTTCATTCTCTTGATTTCAAATTCATTTCGTATAACAATTAAATGTTAAATATTTATTGTTAACTATTTATATTTGAAGTAAATTTTTTTGGTGTTAGTGATCCCTATCTATCTATCCGTCTATCTAAATATCCCATTTAGAAATTTTTTTTCTTCTACAATTTTTCTTCTAACTTTCCTGTTGTCTACTATAATTTATTTTTTATGGCTATTGTTAATATGTCTATAACTAATTATTATTGTATATTTTATGAGTTGATAATTTGCAAAAAAAGGTAAATAATAACGAATATAATAATAAAAAATATGATATATTCGATTATTATTAAAGCTAGTAAAGTAACATAATCATAAACATGCATTGAATTCTCTTTTAGAAAAAAATTTGATAAAAAGGTAATGCAGTCTTTTAAAGGCAGAACCGCGAGTTTTGATAATTGTTATCCTTATTCAAAGAAGAGAAGAAATGCAATCTATAACACGTCTATAACTATATAGAACTATTTGTCTCAATGTACAATGATATTATCCTAAATTTTTTATAATCACAAAAAATCTTATAATTCAATAGCAAGAAATTGATGTATTGAAATCCAGAATTTACAGAAATAAAGAAATAAAATATTCAATTCCAGCGGATCCAAATTAGATCGGCAAAATTGATTTAGTATTCAATATTATATAATATGATAATAATGAAAATATATTAGGTAAAGAGACTACCTAATTATTTTTCTTTCTTTAATAATTTTTCAATAATATTTACGGATTCTATCAATTTAGATATGGTGTATTCATTATTGTCATTAGGATTATTGTCTATTTTTAAAAAAATAGTCTTAACTTCCAATTCTAATGAATTAGCAGCCCTTATGTGTCCTATATTTTCAGTTATAAATATTATTTGGTTAAAACTCGTATTATCTATTTTATTTACTATTGTTTGAAAAAATTTTTGAATATCTTGATCTTTAGTATTGCCTACTTCAGTAGAAAGTATAACATTTTGTTCAACTGGTTCAAAAAAATGACGTATTCCTAGATTTTCAAGTCTACTAAAATAGTCTTCTTTAGATCTTTTAATTTGTTCTTCTAGCGGAGGTGGTCCCCAATCATTAGGTAAATTATAATCTGATGCTAATCCAAGTATAAGAGGCTCATTATTAATATCTTTCATATCTTTAATTTTTTCTAATGTCGTCAATGAGTCCTCTCTAAGACTATTATTATGTTCTAATGTCTCGCCCAAATCAAATAATATAACACTTGTCATAATATATTGCTTAAGTAATTATATATAAATATAATCATACTGTTATTATTACTATTTATTATATGCTTAATTTAGCATTAACTAAAATATGATAGTTTGTCATTGTTATTATCCCGATATTGTAATTTAATATATTTACTGTAATACTAAAAAATTCAAAAGTTTTTTTGATCATGTTTATTTTAAAAATTAAATCGAGTTACATGCTAAATATTACTAAAATTTATACTAATATTGTAGGAGAAGAATAGTATTTCAAATTTCAG
>CAWIYT010000251.1:0-147858 GCA_963840085.1 uncultured Nitrososphaerales archaeon | reverse complement strand
AGGTTTTTATCCTTTTAGGAATTACCCCTCCACCAATCAGTAAGATATCATCGATACCTTGTTCTTTTAGTATTTTTGCAACTTTAGGAAATAATGTTAAATGTGCACCATTAAGTAAACTCATTGCAATAGCATCAACATCTTCGTCAATAGCAGTTTTTGCAACTTGTTGAAGGCTACTACCATAATCCAGAATAAATTACTTCCATTCCTGCATCTCTTAATGCTCTACATATAACTAATGCTCCACGATCATGTCCATCTAAACCCATTTTTGCAACTAAAATTCTGATACGTTTGACTTGTTGAGTTTGGTTAATGGTCATATTCTAATAGTAATTAGTAATTGGGATTTTAAATCTTTATCTTATTTTACTTTATTTTATAGATAAACTTATACAAATAATAGTAAAAATTTACTTTCATTATTAATTAGAACTAAATTTAAATCATTCAATTGAAATATTATTTATAACTAGTTATATACTAAAATTCCAGATAACATATTGCTAAAAATAGTAGAAGGAATTTTAAAAGGAGATAGACGCTCACTTTCAAGAGCAATTTCTATAATAGATAATGAAGAAGCAGAGTATCAAAAAATTATTCGTCAAATTTTTAAAAGGACAGGAAAAGCAATGACTATTGGATTTACTGGTCCAGGAGGCTCCGGCAAAAGTTCTTTAATTGGCAAATTGGTAGATGAATTCAAAGGATTTGGGTACAAAATAGCAATAATTGCAGTAGATCCTACAAGTCCAATAACCGGCGGTGCAATTCTCGGTGATCGCATACGTATGCAAGGCAATATAATAGATAATTCTGATGTATTTATGAGAAGCATAGCCTCGAGAGGTGCTATTGGAGGAGTTTCAAAATCACTAAGAAATATAATTAGAATTCTTGATGCTGCAGGTTATAACTTAATAATAGTTGAGAGTGTAGGGGCAGGCCAATTAGAAATAGAAGTATCCAAAATAGTAAATCTTACAATAGTTCTTTTTACTCCTAATACAGGAGATAAGATACAAGCTATTAAAGCAGGAATTACTGAAATAGGAGATATATATATAGTAAATAAAGCAGATATTGAAGGAGCCAATACTCTTTATAATACAATAAAGGATTTAATTGGTGAAACAGAAAAAAAGCCTACTATATTGAAATGCTCAGCAAAAACTGGAAGTGGAATCAGAGATGTAGCAGAAAATATTAATAAAATGCTTAATGATCGAGTTAATAATTTCAAAGAAAAAGAACTAGGATTATTAGAAATTGAATTAAAAGATATGGTTTTAAATATCCTCGAAGATAAAATATTAAGCATGTTGGAGCATAATCCTTCATATCATAATTTCATTGATAAAATACATAATAAAAAAGTAGATCCATATCAAGCAGCAGATGATTCTTACTTCTGGACTCTTAAGCAATATAATTAATCAATCCAAAAAATATCAAAAATCATTAGGAGTTGAAAGTTAGAAATGTCAAAACAAAAAATGTCCAAAGAGGAGGAAATAAAAACTGACTCTGGTTTTTCAGTTAGAGCAGTTTACAATAGAAGCAATATTGCAAAGAAAAATATTAAAGATGAAAAACCTGGTAAATATCCGTTTACCAGGGGAATCCATGATATGATGTACCGTGAACGTCTCTGGACTATGAGACAATATAGCGGATTTGGGAGTGCCGAAGAAACTAATAATAGATTCAAGTTTCTTTTAGATCATGGTCAAACAGGTTTATCTCTTGCCTTTGATTTACCTACACAGACTGGACGAGACTCGGATAATCCACAATCTGAAGGTGAAGTTGGAAGAACAGGTGTAGCAATCAGTTCAATTGAAGATATGTTGACTTGCTTTAATGCTATTCCATTAGATAAAGTAAGTACCTCTATGACAATCAATTCAACTGCTTCTACATTATTGTCTTTATATATAACCGTCGCAGAGACACAAGGAATTCCACCTACTTCTTTAAGAGGAACGACTCAAAATGATATTTTAAAAGAGTATATAGCTAGAAATACATATATTTATCCACCAAAACCATCAATTCGTTTAATTGGAGATATGATTCAATATTGTTCAAAATATGTTCCTCAATGGTATCCAATTAGTATTTCTGGATATCATATGCGTGAAGCAGGATCTAACGCTACTCAAGAATTAGCATTTACTTTTGCAAATGCAATTGAATATATTCAAACTTGTATCGATAGAGGACTTAAAGTTGACTATTTTGCACCACGGCTTTCATTTTTCTTTTGTTGTACTATGGAATTTTTTGAAGAAATAGCCAAATTTAGAGCAGCCAGAAGCATATATGCTAAAATAATGAAAGAAAGATTTCATGCTAAAGATTTTAAATCATGTACTTTGCGTTTTCATGTTCAAACTAGTGGAGAGTCCCTAACTGCTCAACAAGTTGACAATAACATTGTAAGAGTAACTACAGAAGCCCTTGCTGCAGTATTAGGAGGATGTCAATCTTTACATACTAATTCAAGAGATGAAGCACTAGCATTACCAACAGAAGAATCAGTAAAAATAGCTTTGAGAACACAACAAATAATAACTACTGAAACCGGGGTAACAAAAACTGTTGATCCTTTAGCGGGATCTTATTATGTAGAGTCTTTAACTAATCAAATAGAGGAAGAAGTTAATAAATACCTAAAAAGAATAGATAAAATGGGTGGAGCTCTTTCCGCTGTAGAAAAAGGATTTTTCCAAGATGAAATAAGGAAGAATGCATATTCTTTGAAAAAAGAAATAGATGAACAAAAAAGAATTATAGTTGGAGTAAATAAATATCAAGATCGCCATGATATTGAACCTTCTCTAAATGTTATAGATTCTAAATTTGAGAACATACAAATTATGAGGTTAAAGGAGTATAAGAAAAATAGAGATAAAATTAAAGTTGACCACGCAATAGAGCTTTTAATTAAGAATGCAGAAAAAGAGAATCAAAATTTAATGCCACATATCATAAATGCAGTAAAAAATAAAGTTACACTTGGAGAGATTAGTAGCGCTTTTCAATCTGTATTTGGAAAATATGAACCAAAGATTTCTTTTTAATCTTTTTCTAATTTCCTTTTTTGAAACAATTATTCTAAGTATTTGAGTCTGGATCATAATTCAATGAATAAACAAGTTTCAGGATCCTAACAATAGAGTACTACTAACAACTGTACAATACTACTACTGCTATATTACTAAATTCTTGTATTGCTATCTTGTTAATTTGTTGGTGGCGTTGATGAAAGAGTTTTTCATCAATACATCATCTTTGATATAGAGTGTATTAGCTTATTTATATATTAAAAATAATATAATGGTATATTTCTAACCTGGTCCCAATTACTATATCTTTTACATTTTATATTCTTCAATGGTAGGAATCTATCTACTATACCAGTTAGCATAAGTATACTGACATTTATCTAATTATCAGATAATACATTATAGGACATAATAGCTATAGCAAGTACCTATCAATCTAGATAATCTATTGGCTACAAAAGTATCAAAGGTAAAATTCAAAAAAATATACAGATCTGAACATGATACTAATGTAAAGGAAAGAATGCTACTTGTTTTAAAAGTAACATATGACAAACAGATTCCTGCACAGGTAGCAAGAGATCTTCACAGAAGTAGAACATGGGCATCTGACTGGTTAAAGAGGTACAGGGAAGAAGGCTTAGAAGGCTTAAAGGACAGAACAAAAATCGGAAGACCTCCACGGATATATCAGGAGAAGTATTATACGAGATAAAAAATGAGTTAGCATCTAACAGACAAGGATGGACTACAAAACAGCAGGTAGAAGATCTAATTGTAAAAAAGAGTGGTGGAATAAGATACCATTATACCCACATTTACAGACTCATGCATAAGTGGGGATTCAAACAGAAGGTACCAAGAAAAGTACATGTGAATACAGCATCAAAAGAAGAGAAAGAACTTTTTAAAAAAGAACAAGGAAGATACTATTGGATAATCTAAAAGAAGGATTCACGGCAGTATCTACTGATGAATCATTCTTTTTCTATGACTCTATTGTAAGAAGAGTCTGGATAAAGAAGGATGAGAGACCAGTTGTAAGAATTACAGGATCTCATCAAGAGTCTGTTTTATTTGGTGCCACAAGTTTAAAAGGAAAGCAATTGTTTAGACAGTATAACTGGTTTGATGAAAATACATTTTTAGATTATCTGAAACATATTCACAGGAAATTTCCAAAATGTTATCTGTTCCTGGATAAGGCAAAACAACAGCATCACAGATCAAAAAAGGTACTGAGATACTTTGACAAACACAAAAAGAATCTAATTCCAGTATATCTTCCAACAGCATCTCCTGAATTTATGGTACTGGAAGAAATATGGCATATAGCCAAAAATGATTTGCTTGTTCTACAATATTATTCATCCTTTACCGATTTCAGAAATAAAATATCCACATATTTTAGAACAAAAAGATTCGATCTGAATATGAGAAACTATCTGTTGGAGGTGAGTAGGCATATTTATCTTAATTGGTATAAAAAACAATATACTGAGAATCTTAAAGAATAAAATAATGATTTTTGCCTCTAGATGATATATAAGTCAAAAAATAACATTACTTTTTAAATTATGGAATAAAAAGTATATTGATAATTATCTATATACGTATATCTTTGAACCTTATACCGTAGTCAATAGGAAATAAACTTTTAGAAAATGGCTTTTTCCATAGTAGACAAAGAATCTACATTTGGCATAATAGGATTTTATATTTAAGAAAAACAATTTTTAAAAACAATTGAATTGCAATATAAAATTAAGTTGACCAGATATAGTATTTCATTAATCCCAGGTGATGGAATTGGTCCAGAGTTAATAAAAAGTGCAAAAATGGTTCTTGAATTTATTAATGATACAACTTCAACCAAATTCAATCTTCTTGAAGTGGATGCTGGAGATTATGCTGTATCAAAATTTGGTAAAGCTTTACCAGATATCTCTCTTGATTCTATAAAAAAAAGTGATGCATCTTTAAAAGGTCCTGTTGGTGAAAGCGCTGCAGATGTAATTATATTCTTAAGACGATATTTCGACTTGTATGCTAACATAAGACCTGCTAAATCTTTTCCTAATATTAAATCACTTTCAAACAATATTGATCTAGTTATAGTTAGAGAAAATACAGAGGATGTTTATTTGGGGATGGAATTCTATGCTGATTCCGAAACTATTGTTGCTCTTCGCATCATTTCTGAAAAAGCCTCAAGAAGAATTGCAGAATATGCTTTTAAAACAGCAATACTTCGAAATGAAAAGAAGAAAGTAGTTTCCGTTCATAAAGCAAATGTGTTAAGAAAGAGTGATGGTTTGTTTAAGAATGTTTGCAGAGAAGTTGCTAAAAAATACCCTCAAATAGAATATAGTGAATTATATGTAGATGCATGTGCTATGAATTTAATTAGAAATCCTGAGAATTTTGATGTTATAGTTACAACTAATCTTTTTGGTGATATTCTTTCTGATGAAGCGGCTCAAATAGTTGGAGGTTTAGGAATGGCACCTTCAGCTAACATTGGTCAAAACTTTTCTTTATTTGAACCAGTTCATGGAGCTGCTTTTGATATTGCTGGAAAAAATATTGCTAACCCATCATCGATATTTCTTTCAATTAAGATGATGTTAGAATGGTTAGGAGACAAATTTCAAGATTCTTTATTATTTGTTGAGGCAGCTAAAATTGAAAATGCAATTGTTAATTTACTAAAGCAAAATCAAAAGACAATAGACATAGGAGGTAATCTTTCAACTAGTGAATTCTCAAAAAGATTAATAAATTTATTGTAATTAATTGAGGCTGGGTCATAATTCAATAAATAAATATTATTCCACTACCCAATAGATGTAATCACTAGTTATGTTCCTACCATGTATTTGATTGCTCTGGGATTAACTTTGTTGGTTTTACAGTTATAATAGACAAGTATCTGGTATAGTAGTACTGACAGTAACACTACTGTACAAGTCTTATGATATCCTCTAACAGGTAATGGATCTATCCTAAAGACAGATTTGATATATGTTCTATCAATGGTTCAATAGATTTACCTCTCTGAGAGTAAATAGTCTGTCCTACTTCAGATTTATAAAATTCTATCAGTTTTATCCTTTCAATAGATGTATTTTTATATCTTTGTACAGGACACACTAACTGAAATCCCATACTGCTACTGAGATCATACAGTTCATGATCATCATATCCAGGATCTGCAGACATGAATAATGTTCTTTTGATAATTGTAACTGGTAGATTTGTTGTTAATGTACTGTATATCTGATTATCTGCTATATTAGCAGTCGTAAAATCTGCTGCCAAAGGTACAATAATAGAGCAAGCAGTACTTGATATCAAATGTAGTTTATATCCAAATATCCAACCCTTTGTGTGACTAAATCCCCACATTGCATCAGTATCGATACCAGAACGTGGTACTTCTCCTTTCTTCATAGATGACTTGTGCCAGACAAAACCTTTAGCCTTTACAAGAGTACTGTCTCTGTTGAAAGAATAGAAGGATCAACTATTTTCTCATGTACAAAAAGCTCTCCCATAGCAGTAATCATATTTTTTATATCTTCAGATATTGTATTGAGACGTCTGTCAAACGTTCTTCTGCTTGGTGGTAATTGTGATAGTCCACATGCTTTCATTACCTTTCTGTTATATGGTAAATCCATCGCAAGATACTGATACAATGCTCTGTTAGAATCTAATCGTAACCAAATATGTACTATAAAACATCTTAGAATTACAGTAGGAGAATAGACATATGGCCTACCACGTTTCTTCTTTTTTCTATCTGAATTTGACCATGCTATCAAACCAATCAAATACAGAATACTAATTAGAATAAGTTAAGTATCATATCTTAGGCCAACTACCCATGCATCTAAGATACCTTCTTACAGTACATAAGAGATTATCTTCTGTTTCGTAGTTGTATAGTTTGCACATATGTCTTTCTTGAGATTTCTGTTTACTTTTGTCTCAACAAGATTTAGGAATGGTGCATGGGTTGGTAGAAATAGTACAGTTAACCAGTCTTCTGATTGTTTTTCCATATAGTGTTTTGTCTTTTTGCTTACATGAAATGATGCATTATCTATTACAAGAATAAATCTCTTGATACTTCTCTTGAGTACATATCTTTTGATGCTGTTTAGATGGTTTATGAAATCATTACTGTTTCTTGTTTTGCTTGTTGTGAATTTGATTCTATTTAGTGAATAGAGAAGGGTTATGAATACATTGACTTTATCGTTAGATCCTTTATGGAGTATCTTTTGCTGTTCTCCTCTTCTCATCATGTATGTCCTGGTTATGTATGGTTGCAGATGTAACCATGTTTCATCTTCAAATCCTAGTAGAATCTTTTTTTAAAAGAGCTGCCGATATCTTCTTGTACCTCTCTATCTTTCCTTTCTTTTCCTCATAATCATCACCTTTTTCCAGTTCAAGTTTTGGTTGTTTGTATACTATGCCCAGATCGTGAATTATCCTCCACGTTTGCATTGGACTGACATTCATTTCTAATAGTGAGGAAAGATATGTAGCTAAAAGTCTGATACTCCATGTATTCTTGAGATAGCCAAATGTCCTGGGTGATTTGTTCAGTACTATGTCTTTTATCATCTCCTTGTTCTTGTCAGTAGATATTACTGGTTTTCTACCTCCATTCTTTCTCTTTTATTTCTTATTCCATCCAGACCAGACTCTCTATATTTTTTAATCCAGCCATACACATTACGGTAATTGACATCAAGGTTTTTGGCTATTGTTCTATAAGGTACTCCTTCCATCTTTTGTTTTATGGCAGATGCTCTTCTTCTGTATTCCTCTTTGTCACGAGTACTCTTCATGAATGAAAATAATTCCTTTTTCTGTACAGTAGATAATTCTAGTCTGACAGGATTATTTGGCACATGTTGAAAGATGTATAACAAAGCTAAATCCATTTCTATATTTATCCTAAATGGATAGCACAATGTTGATAAAAGATTAGAGACTTAACTTAGATGATGAATTATTAATTGCTGGTCTTTTGGATAGTATTGTAGTTTTTCACCAAAACATCATACTCCAAGAGATTAGCTTTATGTGTTATCTATAGAAAAAGAATAATGACCCAGCCTCATTTATTTATTTATTTTATTTGAAATTTCTACTATCTATTAGATAAATGAACAGAAACTTTTGCTATCTTTATTAATGTTTATCTTATCTATCAAATAAGATTTATTCTATTGGAGGAGATTGACAAAATTCTGTTAATACTCCATTTAACGATTTAGGATGTATGAAGGTAATTTTTCTACCATATGATCCACTTCGTATTCCACCAAGAAATCTTATACCGTTTTTTTGTGCGCGAGCAACATCATCTTCAATATTATCAGCAGTTATGGCAATATGATGTATTCCTTCTCCTTTTTCTCTAAGGAATTTGGAAATAGGACTATCATCAGTCATTGGTTCCATTAGTTCAATTCTACTGTCTTCTAACTTGAGCATAACAACACGTACCTTTTCATTTGGTACTTCTTCGATGTCTATTTTTTCTATTTTAAGAATATTTTGATAATTTTTAAGTGCTTCTTCTACATTATTAACTGCAATAGCTATATGATCCACCCTCATCTCTCTTTACATAAGATTTATCTATAGTTATATTAATTTTCTAATTACAAATGTCGGAAAATATTGTATTAGTTTCAAGAATAAATAATGTTAAAATGATAGACCACAATATGATAGATTAAATTTAAAAAATAATTACATTAGACTATATATTAGACTAGCGATCGAAAATGATGTAAATTGGTTATTTATTATGATGCTCATCATCTGAATCATTTTGCATATTTACAATTTTGAATATGGCAAGTAAGAAGAGGCCGGGCAAAGGAATCTGATATTATAAATATGTCATCAACAAGTTACTTAAGTTAATAAATTGATAATTAATATTTTAAGACTCTAAAACTTTTCTCAACATTACCTTGTTGATTGCATCCATCATGGCTTGCACAGAAGCTACTACTACATCAGCTCCAGATTTTCTGGAAGACACAACATTTCCCAAATTATCCTCAACCTTGACTGAAACCTCTGCTAAAGCATCAGATCCTCCTGTAATAGATTCGAGTCTATACTCTCTTACTTTTATGTTAGCAACTTCAACAGCTATTTTCTGAATTGCTTTAAGAGCAGAATCCACAGGTCCAACACCTATTTCTGATGTAATATATTCTTTACCTTCACTACTCAATTGAATTACAGCAGTTGGAATAATATTTAAACCTGTCACAATATGAAAATCATGTAGTTTAAATTTCTCCTCAAATTTTTTATTACCCATAATTTGACCTGATATAGATAACAATTCTCCAGTAGTAATTGATTTTCCTTTATCTGCAATACTTTTTTGCTGTTCAACTATTCGATGCAATTGTTCATCATTAGGATTTATACCAAACTCATTTAACATTGCTTTAATTCCATGAGCTCCTGCATGTTTCCCTGCTTGTAACCATCGTTTTCGCCCAACAAGTTCAGGACTGATAGGCTCATAAGTTAAAGGATTATTAATAATTCCATGAGTATGAATTCCTGATTCATGGCCAAATGCATTTTCACCTATAATTGCTTTATTAGGTTGTACAATTATTCCCATTGTATTGGAAACAAATTTAGATGTCTCAAATAGTAGTTGTGTTTGTATATTTGTTTTTTTATTATATAGACAATGTAATGACATCACAAATTCTTCAAGTGATGCATTCCCTGCTCTTTCACCTATTCCGTTTATGGTTACATGAGCACATGTTGCTCCTGAATTTATTCCGGCGATGGAATTTGCAACAGCTTGACCAAAATCATCATGGCAATGCATACTTATTGGTAAAGATATATTTTCTGAAACTTCTTTTACTAAATCAGATATATAATACGGTGTAGCATAGCCTACTGTGTCTGGAATATCAATTCTATCAGCTCCAGCTTCTTGAACTGCTTTAAAAATTTTAAGTAAAAAAGTTCTATCAGAGCGAGTAGCATCTTCTGCAGAAAATTCTACTTGGACACCATGTTTTTTAGCATAATCTACTGCCCAGATAGCACGCTCTAAAACTTGGTCTTGGTTCATATGTAATTTATATTTCATGTGAATGTCAGATGTAGCAATAAAAGTATGGATGTATTTTAAATCACAAGCTAATGCAGCATCTATATCTGTTTGCACTGAACGTGCTAATCCACAAATTTCTGCTTTTAATCCTTGTTTAGCAATTGCCTTTATAGCTTTTCTTTCTCCTTCTGATACAATGGGGAAACCAGCTTCAATTGCATCAACTCCAAGCTCATCTAGTTTAATAGCGATGTTTACTTTATGTTCAGCATCTATTGAAACTCCAGGTGTCTGTTCTCCATCTCTTAATGTTGTATCAAAAATTCTTATTTTATTGACAGATTTAAGATTATCAGCGGTATTTATTTTAGGATTTTTGTTCATCTTTATATTCCTCTCGGTAAAGCAGAAATTCCCGTTCTTGCAATTTGAATAATTCCATACGGTACTACAATATCCTTAAAAGCATCAATCTTATCAGGAGTACCTGTTATCTCTACCATCAATGAGTCTTTACTGACATCTAGAATTTTTGCTCTAAATATATTGGAAAAATGTGTAATTTCCATTCTAGATGTTGGATCTGATGCCTTCATTTTTATTAGTGCAAGCTCTCTAAATACTGTATTTCCAGTATCTAATACTCTGACATCAATAATATCAATTAATTTTCTGAGTTGTTTTACTAATTGATCTAATGTCCTATAGTCACTTTGAATTGCAATAGTCATTCTTGAAATATCTTTTTGTTCTGTCGTACCAACTGTGATACTTTCAATATTAAAATTTCTTGCTCTAAATAAATTAGTAATCCTAAAAAGTACACCTGGTTTATTGTCTACAATAACAGATAATATTCTATATGGTAATGTTTTTTCTTCAGTAACTCCAGACTCTGCCAAATAAGATGATGACATTTTTATTTTTTAGCCTCCTACAATCATATCCTTCAAGCCAGAGCCAGGTGCTACAAAAGGATAAACATCTTCTTCTGGATCTATAGGAATGTCTATGACTGTGGCCACATCTGAATTTATTGCGGTTTTAATTGCTTTATCCAATTCATTCATAGATTGAACTCTTATACCTTGTGCACCATAAGATTCAGCTAACTTGACATAATCAGGACATCTATTTTGTTGAACTCCCATATATCTTCTGTTGTAAAAGGTTCTTTGCCATTGAGCAACCATTCCTAGCATATAATTGTTAAGTAAAAATACAATAACTGGAAGCTTTTCTAATACAGAAACTGCAAGAGAATTTTCTGTCATACTAAAAGAACCGTCGCCTGCTATATCAACTACTGGAAAATCAGGCTTTGCTGATTTTGCCCCTATTGAAGCGGGAAAACCAAATCCCATTGTTCCAAGTCCTGTTGAACTAAAAAAAGTTCCAGGTGATATAACATCAAAATGTAAAGAAGCCCACATCTGACATTGGCCTACTTCTGTTGTTACTATTGATTCTGAGGGTAATAATTCTCGAAGTTTTTTAAGTGTCTTTTTTGCAGTAATCTCTCTAGAATAATCTTTTATTGTGCTTGTGTAATATTCAATGAGTTCTTTTCTTCGTTTAAGCCATGAATTATCAGGATCTCTTCTAAGACCCTTTGTAGTAAGCATTTTTACAATTGTTCTTAAGGAAGATTTTACATCACCAATTACAGCCACGTCCACAGATTTGTTCTTCCCAATTTCTGCTGGATCCACATCTAAATGTATAATACTCATTCCTTTACCAAATTCATCAAATCTTCCAACTGATCTGTCAGAAAATCTAGCGCCAATTGCAATAATACAATCTGCTTCTATTATTATTTTATTTGCTTCTGCATGTCCATGCATACCAATTGGACCCATAGCTAATGGATGATTTTCAGGGAATGCTCCTTTCCCTTTAAAAGTTGTTACTACTGGACACATTAATATTTCTGCCAGTGCTTGTAATTCATGGAAAGCACCAGAAAGAATTACCCCTCCGCCAGCCATTAAAATTGGTTTTTCTGCTTTCATTATTAGATCAATAGCTTTTTCAATTTGAGATAGATCGGGGTCAAAAGCAGGTTTATAACCTCTCACCTTAATCAAGTCTGGAAATTCTATTTCTGTCTTTTCTTGTTGAACGTCTTTTGGAATATCGACCAAAACTGGACCAGGTCGACCACTCTCAGCAATATAAAATGCCTTTTTTATTACTTCTGGAATCTCAACTGCTCTTCTAGGTTGAAACGCATATTTTGTACATGGATTAGATATGCCAATTATATCAGTTTCCTGAAAAGCATCTTTTCCAATCATTGCTAAAGGTACTTGTCCAGTAATTGCTATCATTGGTATTGAATCCGCATGTGCTGTAGCTATACCTGTTATAAGATTAGTTGCTCCTGGACCAGAAGTTGCGAGACATACACCTGACTTTCTTTTTATTCGTGCATAACCATCAGCCATATGTGCTGCTGCTTGTTCATGTCTCACTAGGATATGCCTAAAATTCGCATCCACTAATTCGTCATAAATAGGCAAATTAGCGCCACCTGGTATTCCAAAAACAATATCTACATCCTCTTTTTCTAAAGAAGCAATTAATGCCTTTGCTCCAATCATTTCAACCATAGTTTCTTCCTCATTTTCTTATACTATATGTTGGATAAAACTTAATCTAAAGTACTACTAAAATATTTGGACTCCTTTTTAAAATATAACTTTAGATTCCAACTATATAATATAAAAAAGGATTTCATTTATATAGCTATTCATAAATAAATCGTATGTCCCAGAAAAACAATTTTAATATTCAATGGAGACAAACAAATTACATTATAAAATTTTGAAAGTTTTTTATCTAGCAATTGTTGTACTTTTATGTTCATTATTTTTCTCTTTTACAAGTAAGTCATAGGCTTCTTTAACGGAAAAATTTTCATGAACTATAGATCTAACCGCTTTTATCATTGCGACAGGATATTCTGATTGCCAAATATTTCTTCCCATGTCTACGCCTGCTGCACCTTCTCTTATTGCATTAAAAGTTAATTCTAATACATCAACATCTTTTTCAAATTTTTTTCCGCCTGCAATAATCACCGGCACAGGACATCCTTCAACTACTTTTTCAAAATTTTCACAATAATATGTCTTTACAAGATGAGCTCCTAATTCGCCAGCAATTCTGCATGCTAAACCTAAATATCGTGAATCTCTAACCATCTCTTTTCCCACGGCAGTTACAGCAAGAACGGGAATACCATATTTTTCTCCATGATCAACTAAGTTTGCCAGATTAGCTAATGTTTGATGCTCATATTTAGAGCCAACAAAAATAGATATTGCCAGACAAGATGCATTCAACCTAATTGCATCTTCAATTGACGTCGTAATTGTCTCTTTTGACAAATCTTCTCCAACTATACTAGTTGCTCCTGATACTCTTAGAACGATTGGCACATTAGTACTAGGATTTACTGATGTACGTAAAACTCCTCTGGTTAGCATAAGTGAATCTGCAAATGGAAGTAATGGTTTTATAGTTCTTTGAGGAACTTCTAGTTTTTCAGTAGGTCCTAGAAAATAACCATGATCTACGGCAAGCATAACACATCTTCCATCATCTGGCTTTATTATTCTCGAGTATCTATTTTTCATTCCCCAATCCATAAATTATTTTACCAGAAATTGAATAAATTCTTAAACTATTTATGTTTTTTTTTGTTATCGATCTAATGTTGTAATAATTACTTTCATACAATCTTTAGCTTCATGAGCACAGAAGAATGCTTCAGAAGAAGACTCTAGCTTAAATTTATGTGTAATAAGAAAATCTAAATTAATTCTTTTTTCAGAAAGTAATTTTAATGCTTGATTGGTTTCTAATTCAGAAGTTGCATAGCTTGGAACAATAGAAAATTCGTTGGAATATAATTTACTGATATCCAAAGGGAATTGTGAATCTTTTGGTGGGACACCAAACAAAACGATTTGGCCCCCTTTTCTAGTAATTTCAAAGGCATTAGATAATGCTATCAAGCTACTTGTTGCAACTATTGATATATCTACACCTCTATTGTTTGTATTATCTTTAATAATTTGACAAAAGTCTTCAGTTTGTGGATTGATAATTATTACATCAGAATTAAATTTTTTACAAAATTTTAATCTAAAATCATTTATGTCCACAATAAAAATCTTTCCTGCTCCGTATATCCTAATTAAATTTATTAACATAAGACCAGCAGGTCCCCCTCCAAAGATAATAAAATCATCACCTTTTTGAAATTGGAATTTATTAAGTGCTCTTATACAACATGCTAAAGGCTCTATTAAAGATGCTTGCTCAAAACTTAAATTATCTGGTAATTTTAATACACCTCCATGTGAAACATTCCAGGCTGGAACAATAAATTTATCGGCTAATCCGCAAGGATCAATATTGCTTTTTTGATAATAGTCACACATTGTATTATTTCCATGTCGACAATAATGACATGAATTACAACTAACATGATGATGGACAAATACACGATCTCCAATACTGAATCCTCTAACCTTTTTTCCAACTGCTAATACTTCTCCTGCAGGTTCATGACCAAGTCTTGCCGAAGCCATTCCATATTTACCATAGACTTTCTCTAAATCAGAACCACAAATACCACAGGCTTTCATTTTCACCAAAATATCACCATCTGAAGAAAGTTTAAGTTGATTATCAAGAGATTCTATTATCTCAACCACACCTTTGGATATTATTTTTGCAGATTTCACTAAAATATTATCAATAGTGGGTAATAAAATACATTATCTAAAATTAAATTACAACCAAAATCACTTTTTGCTGTATTTATTGGGCTTTCTTTTGAAAATTCCTTTACATCCTTCACAACAAAAATAATAGATCTTATTATCATGCTTCAAAGAAACCGCTAATTCTTCATCCATTTCTATTCCGCAAACTGGATCAATAGGCATATAGTATAGCTCTATTTTTTATAATTATTTATTTGTTTATTTCTGAATATAAAAAGATAATATATCTTATTTAAAGTTAATCTCTTTTATCAAGTATAGATTTTTTAATTAAAGGTAATAAAATATCTTTATATTATACTATGCTTTTGATTTAGTTATCAATTAATATTTTTCTTTTTAAACAATAATCAATTTGACGCTTTCAGCTTATTTTGTTAGTGAATAAATCCATCTTAAAAAATATGTATCTTTTTTTTGGATTATAATACTTTTAGATGTACTTTTCCTATAAATATTAAATTTTATTGATATATACGATCATATCTTTTCTAATAATTATATTTTTTTGTGTAATTATACCGGTAAAAAATTTTACATCCATTTAAAAACATTAATTTTATCAAAATTGTTAATAATCTTTTACAATAAATATATTATTCTACCTATGATTTGATATTGATAATGTCTTATCCTTGTTTAGAAGTTGTATGTGGAAATTGTGGAACTATTATTAATAGGATGATAAATCTGAAATCTATCAGAGATAGTATACGTCCTTTTAGTGGAAGATGTAATAAATGTGGAATTTCTCTCAATCCAACTGATTTTTCATTGAATACAGTAAAACAATAAACTAAGCCATCATTAATCAATATTTTTTATTTTTTATTGAAAAAGTAAAAAATAATTTTAATATGTTACCATTATATCAACACTATGGTATTATTTAATAATTATAGCAATTATATAACTTATTATTAAACTAAAACCAAATATTCTTGAAAACGTAATTGTATTGGAAATTGCTTTAGTCACATCTTCTATTTTTTCATAATTTTTTAATAGTATTTTTATTGACCTAATAGCAAAAGGTATTGAAATAAAAGTAATAATTGAGTATACTGGTAAATATTCTAATAATATGCTTATAACTAACAAATAATAAATAGAACCAATAATAAATGGATAAATCTTTGATCCTTTATCTTTGCCCAATAATATAACTAATGTTCTTCTACCTTTTGCTTTGTCTGCACTGAAATCAGGGAAGGAAGCAATAAATAAAACAATCGAAGATAATAATCCAATGATTATTCCTAGAAAAACAATTGAATAGTCTATAATTCCTGATTGTACATATGCAGTGCCAATAACAATCATTGCACCTTTAACTGTAACGAGCGTCTCTCCTAAACCAATATTTACAATAGTTGTAGAATAAAAATAAATAGATATCACTGCAATTGCTAAAATAATTGCAATTATAAGACCACTATGGAAAACAAAATATATTCCAATAAACAATCCAATAAACATACACAATAGCCCAGCTCTGTATACAGTATTTGGTTTTAATTTTTTTTCTGGCAATATACCTGTTCCACCACTAAAGGCAGTCCTTTTAGTAGTTGTATCAATTCCTCTTTTATAGTCCCAATAATCATTAAGAATATCAACGCTAGCATGTAGAAAAATTACTCCTGTATATGTTAGGATGGCATCAATTATATTGAATTGATTATAGGCAAAGTATGAATATAATAAACTATTAGTAATAGCTATAATAGAAGCAAATAGAAATTTAATCCTTATAATTCTGAGCCAAACTGAAACTATCAATCATAAGATTATCAATGAAATTTCTATTATTTGTTTTTATATTTTATGTAGTATTCTTTCAATTTACCATACGAAAAATTATTAAAAAGATTCCTACCTCTAGGCTTATAATATCATTTCAATAATAAAAAATTATATTATTTAGAAATAAAATAAAAATGTTTTAGTGGATATCTCGTATATTTGGAATATTCTTTTAGCTTGTAACTTTTTATCTAAGTTAAGTATCTCATATATCATCAACATGCATTAGTATTTTTAACATACTCTGATAGAAAGAACTTTAGCTCTGAATGTTTAGATTGATACATGTGCCCAAATCCTATATTCTGAAATTATCTGATACTCAGAAAAAGGAACTGAATAGATTCATGAAGAGTACTCGTGACAAAGAGGAATACAGAAGAGCGTCTGCTATAAAGCAAAAGATGGAAGGAGTACCTTACAGAACAATAGCCAAAAACCTTGGTGTAAATTACCGTAATGTGTATGACTGGATTAACAATTACAGAAAACACGGTTTGGATGGTATAAGAAACAAGAGAATGAATGCAGGTAGAAAGCCAGTAATATCTACTGACAAGAACAAGGAGATGGTAAAAGACATAGTCCTGAACAAATCACCCCAGACTTTTGGCTATCTCAAAAATACATGGAGTATTAGGCTGTTGGCCACATATCTTTCCTCACTACTGGAAATGAATGTCAGTCCAATGCAAACATGGAGAATAATTCATGATTTAGGTATAGTATACAAACAACCAAAACTTGAACTGGAAAAAGGTGATGATTATGAGGAAAAGAAAGGAAAGATAGAGAGGTACAAGAAGATATCGGCAGCTCTTTTAAAAAAAGATTCTACTAGGATTTGAAGATGAAACGTGGTTACATCTTCAACCATACATAACCAGAACATACATGAGAAGAGGGGAACAGCAAAAGATACTCCATAAAGGATCTAACGATAAAGTCAATGTATTCATAACACTTCTCTATCCCCTAAATGGAATCAAATTCAATACAAGCAAGACAAGAAACAGCAATGATTTCATAAACCATCTAAACAGCATCAAGAGATATGTACTAAAGAGAAGTATCAAGAGATTCATACTTGTAATAGACAATGCATCATTTCATGTAAGCAAAAAGACAAAACAGTTTATAGAAAGACAGTCATACTGGCTAACTGTACTATTTCTACCAACACGTGCACCATTCCTGAATCCAGTAGAAACAAAAGTAAACAGAAATCTGAAAAAAGATGTATGTGCCAATTACAACTACGAAACAGAAAATAATCTATTATGTAATGTAAGACGGTATCTAAGATGTTTTGGTTGTTGGCCTAAAATATGATACTTAACTTAGTTAGTGAAAATATATAAATTATCTTGGGTCGATCTCACACATGAATTATGTTTACACTCTTTAGCGTAGATAAAGCAAATACTATTTTACCAAAAGTAAAAAAAAAGTTTGATGAAATATTATGCTGTAAGAATAATGTAATGGATATTCAAGAAGAGCTACAGAATCTTTCAGATTCTAACTGTTCTTTTGAGAAATTCATAAAGAAAAAACAAGAGCTTAATCATATTGTTACTTCTTTATATAAAATGATTCAAGAATTAGAAGATATGGGCGTAATGATAAAAAGCGTTGATGAAGGTTTACTTGATTTTCCATCCATTAGATGTGATGAAGAAATATGGTTATGCTGGAAATTTGGAGAAAATAAAGTGAAATTTTGGCATGGAAAGGATGAGGGATTTATGGGTAGGAAACCTATTCCTCAAGATGGTTTTGAGTATATAGATGATTTTGCTGACTTGAGATAAATAATTAAAAACAATCTCTATTTGGATCTAATACTTTAAATACTTTTTAACCTTATTTGTTATATATTCTCTTTAGGGGACATACATTAGATGGCATCTAAAATCTAATATCATTCTTAAGCAATTTATTATACCATTTATAATACAAAGACTTACCAGATATGATTTTAGGAATTGTTAATAAAATAATTTTATACAAATTAACATACTTAATACCATATTTTAAAAATTTCCATATGATAATATAGCTAATGTTCCAACTTAAATAAAATGCAAATCATACAAAATGAAAATGCTTTATATCAATATCATGGTCGATTTAATTCTTTTAATATTTCTTTATCTGCATTGAAGGAGGCAATTAATGCTGTTGATCCATCTATTTTAATAAAAAAAGCTATCAATATCAAAAATAATAATGAAATTGTAATAACAGATGTAAATAATGTTAAGTATTTTTTTAATTTACAAAACTATGAATCTTTCCATATATTTGGAGCCGGAAAGGCAACAGCAAGAATGGCTAAATCCTTAATGGAAACATTGAATTTAGAATTCTCCTCCGGGGCAATAACTATTCCCTATGATGAAAAGGTAATACCAGATAAATTAATTGTAATAGAAGCTGGGCATCCAATTCCCGATCAAAATAGTATCAATGGAACAAAAACTATAATAGATTTATTAAAAAAAATTCAGACTAAATCTTTAGTATTTGTGCTTATATCAGGGGGAGCCTCATCATTGATGTGTCAACCTTTAGATAATGTGCAACTAAAATCTAAACAAGCAATCACAAAACTATTATTAAAATCAGGCGCCTCTATACATGAAATTAATACAGTGAGAAAACATCTTTCGAAAATTAAAGGAGGCCAGCTTCCTAAATATCTCAATCAAAAAGGACACATAATAACTCTAATTTTATCTGATGTTATTGGTGATGATTTAACTGTTATAGGATCAGGACCTACTGTTGGAGATGATTCTACATTTGCAAATTCAATAGAGATACTTAAAAAATATAATATATGGAACTTGGATGAAAAAAATGACATAGATATTTTAAGTGTTAAGAAGGTATTACAAGATGGCAATAAGGGCATTCTTGAAGAAACGCCCAGAGTAGAAAATAAAATTTACAACAGAGTAAGTAATATTATAATTGGAAATAATGAAATTGCTTGCAAAAGAGCCATGAATGAATTGCTTAAATTTGGAATAAAAACAAAATATTTGGGATCTAACATCAATTCAGAAGCTAAAGTTTTTGGAAAAGAATTAGCTGAATTACTAATTTCATCTCATATAAATTCTTTTAATAATATCAATTTTCGTAATGGATCTTTTGCATATGTGTTAGGAGGAGAGACTGTGGTTAATCTTAATATAAATAATAATTCTAAAAACCAAGAAATAGGAATAGGGGGAAGAAATCAAGAGACTATACTTTCTTCGATCAATTATCTACAAAATTATAAAGAGTTAAAGGATTTTACAATTATTTGTTGTGGAACAGATGGAATAGATGGCAATTCTGAATCTGCTGGAGGTTTAGTATCTCCTTTAACACTTTATACTATTGATAGAGAAAAAATAGATATCAATTCGTATTTGAATTCTCATGATAGTGGAACGTTACTAAAAAAAATTTGGTCTCAAATAATTACTGGCAGAACAGGAACAAATGTTAATGATATAAGTATTATTTGTAATATTAAAAAATAGTTATTAATATATTCATATTCTACTATAATCTCTATATTAAAAAGGAAAGAAAATTCCTTTACAATAGTAAGAATTTCCTTACATATATCTATATTATAATATCTAGAATTATTATATATTATTAATAATTTAGAATATAATAGAATTCTTAAAAGTTATGATCTGAAATACAACAATTTTGTTTCACTTTTCTTTTTCTCTAATTGAAATTTCTCCTGAATATATTTTTTCTATTATCTTATTTTCTCTTTTTAAGATAAGCCCTCCATCAATATCAATATCCTTTGCAATTGCACAATATCCTTTTATATCTTTTCCATAGACACATATATTCTTTCCAAGAGTATTACTATGCTTTTTGTAAATTTCAACTATTTTTGTATTATCTTTTTCATTTTCAATTAAAAACAAATAATATTCAATCCTTTCTAATAGTTGTTTTAAAAGTAAGAAACGATCAATACATTTTTCTTTTATTTCGTTTTGTATAGATGTTATTTTTTGTGATACTGGATCGCTATCTAAAAGCAAATTGATTTTGATAATTTCTACCGCCATGTTAATTCCAATACCTATCACAACATAGTCTATATTACTATCATTAATACTAGAATCAATTAATATTCCTGCAATTTTTTTATTATATATTACAATATCATTGGGCCACTTTATACGGGTTTCTAAATTAGATGTCTCATTTATAGCTTCACAAACAGATATTGCTGCCATTAGAGATAAAATATTAATTTTATCAAGGTCTATTCTAGGTTTAATAATTAATGACATCCATAAACCTCCTTTAGGTGAAATCCATTTTTTATTTCCTCTGCCTTTTCCATCATATTGTTCATCTGCTAAAATAACAGTTCCATTTTCATTGATGATATTGGTTTCAGCAAAGGAAATTGCTAATTGTTGGGTTGATCGTATTCTTTTATAATGATAAATTCTTTTACCAATAAAATGAGTTTCCAGTTGTAAATTGATATTTTTATAATCTTTATCCATTATTAATATATTTACTATAATATAATATAGGATTTTCAAAAATCAAGGTAGTTGAAGGAATAGATGTACCTGAATTTGACCAATATGTTGATAATGTAAATGTATACTATAAATGGTATACTAATGCTAAAATAGTTATTTTGATTATATTTTCATATCTTATTACTTTAGGATTGTTATAGAGAACAAGTTCCTTTTTTTAGCATCCTTAAAGAAGATTTAGAACTAAAAAGTAAACATTTCTTTAATTTTTATTTGTTTATTCCGAATTGTCATAGGAAAGGCTAAATTATTTAATAAAGATTTCTTAATTTCTTATTCATAAAAGTAATATTAATAAGGAAGATTGGTAATAGAGAATTTTTTACATCATTTTTCTTCAATTTACTTCTGATTAACTTTTAAAAATATATAACTTAAAATACTAATTTTTTATATTTTGTCTTAATCTTTAAGTAACTTGAAAATTAATAGGAAAGTCAATTAGAAGTTCATTTTTTACTTGATCTATAGTATTTCCTATCAGGTTTAAATTTTTTACAATCACAATTTTCAATTAAACATTTCATTTTATCTATTTTCGCGTTTTTCTCATGATCAATTTTTTGGTGATTACACTTTAAACATTTAACAAATGAATCTGAATCCTTTTCCAAATTAGAATATCATCATTTAACACTAGATAACAATAACTAATATATTTCTATTATATTTCTATTAAAACTAAATGAATTTGAATAAGTTTTTCGATTGTATTTATATTCTTAATAATATCTTTATATGATTTCTTAATATATACATAATTATAAATGAATTCTTAAAAATTACTAATATAAATTGTGATATATAAAGAAAATGAAGAGCCTAACATTCTTATTAGAAAGAAACATCTATAAAATATGAGAAAAGCAATTGAAACAATTAGAAAATCAAATACTGCTAAAAATGGTGATGAGCGAGTAATAATTGATAGTAATAACAATAAACATCTAGAATTTTTTATGAATGGCAGTTGGAGACATAGTAATAAATGCAATATTGTTCTAAAAAATCAATGCATAAAGAAATAAAATACTGCAATTTAGTATAAATAACTAATTTATCGTATTCTTAATATAATAAGTATTTCTTGTTAGGATAAATAATTTTAATTTTATATGGATAGTATGAATATTGCTACTTATTTTTTTAAATATGTTATAAATACTATAAGACTTTTTATCAAATTTCTATTTGATAGTAAAAGAGATTTTAAGTTCGTCAAATTAATTTATTAACAAAAGAATGTCACTCCAAGGCAACAGATAATTATAAACGCAAAAAGTTTCATTATCTTTCAAGAAAATAAAATAATTTTACTAATTTTCTTAATAATTCATGTATTTTTTAATTTATACAATAAAAAATATAATAAAAATAAAAGAGTACGGTCCTAATCAAATCCATTGATTCATATTATCTCATGATCGACTAAGTGTATGAGTAATACTAGTAATGGACAATATAGAGAAAATGATGTCCAGCGCAATTTTAGTAATAAACCAGTAGAGTTAGGTAAGGAATATACAGTTCAAATTACTGAAAAAAGTTATAAAGGCGATGGCGTTGCACGTGTTCAGGGGTTTGTTATATTTGTAAAAGACGGGAAAGTTGGAAATGATGTAAAAATCAAAATTACAAGCATCGGTAACAGATTCGCAAAAGCAGAGCTTGTTTAAAGTTTTTTTAAGGATTTAATTTTATTATTTTACATTTGATAAAAACTAAAAGTTAAAAGCTATTGTATTTTATAGCTTTAGTATATTCCTTGATAATGATAATTATATTGTTACTAAATAAATCACATTTTTGATTCAAAAATTTATTTGTTTTTGCTTAAATTTTGAAATGTTATGATTTAAAATTACTTCTGATCCTCATCAATAAGCGAATACTTTGTGTTTATATCTATACTAGAGAGAGAAAGAAAAACTTTTATTTTATATCTTTCTCAATCATTGCTTAATTCAAATATTCTTTTATTACTTTTTAAAGAAATTAAATAAATAAAATATTTTAAACAAAAAGAAATTAAGTTATGCATACGTAAATTATCAATAGAGTTTTTTAATATATTTATTAATCTATTTTAATTCTCTTGAATTTTCAAATATTTCATTTTCATTTAAGTTATTATAATCTTCGTTTGTTATTAACGGTATTTTCCATTTATAACATAAATACCGATTCTTGTTTGGAGATTGTGATTTTAATTTATCAATAAATTTATCACATGATGATTCATCTTCAAATACTATATTCTTTAACTGGCTAACCATTCCTTCAATCTGAACAGTCACCAAATAAACTTGTTTCATTTTATTATTACTTTTAGGATGATTTCTTAATTGGTATTATAACCTACTTTCTCTAACTGAATTTTTTCACCGCAAAAAGGACAAAATCTTATTCCATCAGTACCTCCTATAACTGTGTAGCCTCCACTATAGTTTGCAAAACCTAATACAATTTTTGGCTCTAATTTGTCATAGTCATTATTTTCTGGCTCGATCAATTCTAACCAAAAATTCTTTTCTAAAGCTTCACAACAATAACTAAGTTCACCAATAACATGAATATCATATTTATTATGAATGTCTAAGTCTGATCTTTTATGAGTAAAATAGTCTGAGTTGAATTCTGTACAGTAAAGGATTTTCATTTCTATCTATATTTCATACTTGTTTAAAAGGATATTGTATAGTTCTAAGGCTCGTCATTTACCGATATGAGTTAAAGAGTCACAATTATCTATACGACCAAAAGAGCACCTTCAAAGTACATTCTCTATGCATTACAATTGTATTCATCAGGTTTATCTTTAAGAAAGACATCTCAAAGACTATTACCATCTATCAAAAGAAACCATGTTTCTATTTGGAATTGGTTTCAGAAATACAAGCCAAAGAAAATATGGTACAAAAGAGAAAGAAGATAGCAGCAGAATTTATTGTGTAGATGAAACTTTACTTAAAGTTAGTTACCAATTTGTTGGGGTTTGGATTGCTATTGACTCAACTTAAACAGAAGAATTCTTGGTATTCATATTTCTGTTAGAAGAACAATCCTAATTACTGAAAGATTCGGTAAAAAATATGGAAAACATCCATCCATTATTTAAATAACAAAACTAAAGTATTTGATGATTATCTTTCCTGTAGGAAATACAATTGCAAAATGCCATATATGTATTGAATTGGTTAGTCTTGTTCATTGATATGTTAATAGAATGATTCTTGAAAAAGTAATAAAATAAATAAAGCCATTTTTAATTATGATATATTATTAACTCCAAATTCTATAAATCTCTAAATTAGATATCTTTGAAATTTGTAGGATAGAAAGATAAATTGAAATCTATACTTAACCATTTGATATATATTATAATATCAAAGTTCAACTTTTTTTATACAATCGCAATCTACTTAATATAAAATAATAATTTTCTTTAAACAAACTGAACTTCAAAAATAATAGATGATTTATTTCGGATGGTTAAAAAGAAATAATGCATTAAGTCAATTATATAAATTTGAAACATAAAGTTACTAATAAAAATAATTTATTCATCACAAACATTAAAAATGAAATCTCAAGTTTAGGTAAATTCAAGGATATTTTATCAATTATTAGTTGAGAGGTTACTAATACAAAGTAGAAAAAATAAGGAAGTTAAAATGATACGGTAAAAAAAGGGAATTAATATAAAACGTTCAAAGGAAAATCTTCATATTTTTAATCAGATAAAAACTTTTTCAAGTATATGAATACCTACAATAATATTTTTTTCTCATTCAAAATTTTATCTAATTTTACTTTTATATTATTTTGATAATAATATGATCTTATATCCGAGCCTCTTTTATTCTTATTAAAGTTCCATAATGTCAATATTCAATTTATTGCATTTAAAGTAGAATTTTTAACCAAAATTATTTTATGTTTCTAATACTAAACTTTACAATTATTACTAACTTGATATAAATGAGGTAGCTATTTTTTTCTTATGCTTGTTTCAATCACATACACTTAAATAATTTCAAAACTTCAAACAATAAAAAGGAGATATATTCTCAGTGAATACTTCTATGTCAATTTCAAAACTAAAGAAATTAGATAACTTTAATTTAGAAAAATTAGATTCTAATAAAAATCAGTTTAATATTTTCTCCAAAATCTATAAAAATTTTGATACTTGTTTTATTTTTGAATCTTTGTCTGGTCCTAAAGAATTGGCAGAAACATCTATCATAGGATTTGACCCGAGTTTCACAGTACAATGTAATTCAAAAAATTTTATAGTATTAAATAAAAAACAAAAAATAGTAAAAATATCTGAGGTTACTGAACCACTTTCCCAACTTAAATCTATTATCCCAAAAATTACTCAAACTCATATTAATTATAGATATATGGGTGGAGCTGTAGGTTACGTTAGTTATGAAGCCATTAGATTTTGGGAAAAATTACCTAAGCCAAAGAAAAAAATACTAAACTTTCCTTTGATAGAATTTGGTATTTATACAGATGGAATACTTTATAACCATATAGAAAATCAGCCATATTACTTTTATACAGGTAAAGAGTCTAGACTGGAGGAGATAAATAAAATAATAGATAGTGATAATGATCCTTTTACTAAGACCAATAACCTTATTAATAGCAACATAAAACTACCAAAGACCGAAGAAATTACTTGTTCTATTCCACAAAGAAACTTAACTAAAGCAGAATTTATAAAAATGGTAAAGAAGGCTCAAAATTATATTTATGAAGGTGATATCTTCCAAGTAGTATTATCAAAGAACTTCAAATTCGATATAGAAGGTAATCTTCTTCAAGTTTATTCTTCCTTACGAGATCTCAATCCTTCTCCATATATGTATCTTTTTAAGATAAACAAAAGGTGTATTATAGGATCTAGTCCGGAAATGCTTCTTAGAGTAACTGGAAAAGTAATTGAAACATTTCCAATAGCTGGAACTCGGCCAATTGGTAAAGATGAGAAAGAAACTAATAGACTTGCAGAAAGTCTATTAAAGGATGAAAAGGAATTAGCTGAACATACTATGTTAGTAGACCTTGCAAGAAATGATGTAGGTCGTGTTTCTGATTCAGGTACTGTCAATGTTAAATCATTAATGGCTATTAAACGTTTTAGCCATGTACAACATATTGTTTCACATGTTGTAGGTCATTTATCAGACAAATTTGATATTTATGATGCTTTAAAGGCATTATTCCCTGCTGGAACAGTTTCCGGCGCACCTAAAGTTAGAGCTATGGAAATAATAAATGAATTGGAAAAAGAAAGAAGAGAACCATATGCTGGGGCTCTTGGATATTTTTCTTTCAATGGTTCTTGTGATTTTGCTATAACAATAAGATCCATCTTCATAAATGGAAAAAAGGGATATATTCAGTCAGGTGCCGGAATAGTAATGGATTCCAATCCTATCAGTGAATGGAAAGAAACAGAAAGAAAGGCAGAGGCTATGATTTCAGTTTTAAAAAATAGGAAAATCTCAATACCTAATAAAAAATGAATTAAATGTAGTAAATAATAAAAGTCGATAAATATTTAGTAATTTTTTAAGATGAAAGAATACATAATCAAATTCAATACTATATGTTGTGGTTTCATAGTTATTGTTTCTTTAATATTCTTTAAAAAATAAATTTTGTTTTTTTACTTAATTTATATTTTATTTTTAAGATATTTCTTAACTTTTTAGTATCTATTTAGTGGGATGTGAAACAAATTTGACCTAATTTTTGGTCCCATCCCAAGTTTTATTGATGTGAAATTAATTCGTAATATGTAGTTTAAAACGAAACAGAACAAATTCTTCTTACAATGAGAGTCTAGCCTAATATAATAAAACTAAATTATTAGAATTCTTTTAAAATATTTTCTATTTATTCTTTTTAGGAAATTTTTAAATAAAGTAATAATAATTATGACAAATATGACAGCTAATGTAAAACCAGTACCAGATGGCTACCATACCATTACACCTTTTATAATCATAAAAGATGCAGAACGTGCATTAGAATTTTATAAAAAATCATTCAATGCGGAAGAACGTCATCGCATGTATGGACCTGATAATAAGACTATCATGCACGCAGAAATTATAATAGGAGATTCTGCTATTATGTTATCTGAGGAATCCCAAGAAATGAAATCTTTTTCACCTCAATCTGTTGGAGGAAATCCAGTTTGGCTTTATCTATATGTCAATGATGTAGATTCAACTTTTAATCAGGCTGTATCTGCAGGTGCCACTGTAGTACACCCAGTCAACGATGCATTCTGGGGAGACCGTGTTGGATTGATAAAAGATCCATTTGGATATCAGTGGTCAATAGCAACTCATAAGAAAGACCTTTCTCTAGATGAGATTAAAAAAGCAGCCGAAGGTTTCTGTGCAGAAATGTCAAAGAAAAAGGCTACATAATAAAAGAAAGAAATAGAAGAATACTATCAACGGAAATTGAATTTGCCTTCAAATTTTATTTTAATAGTTATAAAATTTAATTACAAAAAATATCAATAGAAAAAGATTCATTAACATTATAAATAACAACTGACCATTGTCATTTTCTCTCTTAGTAATTGATTTATTGTCTATAATTTTTAGATCTTAGGTTGTAGATTTGCTCTTTGTCTTTCCAATTGTGGAAACATTTAGAAAAACCCAAATAAGAAGGTTAACTGAAAACTTAGTAAACTGATACCGGAAAACTCTTTTCTGTTCGTATTTCCGTAAAATATTATGAAAATCATTAGTGCAACTACCGAAACTCTTGGTATGACTGAAGAGGAGATGGACAGATTTCTTAAAATCATACTGATGCTGCAGATGTCAACTATCGATGAACAAGGTGAACCTAACATACAACCTGTCTGATTTTACTATGATAAAAATAGGGAAAAACTCCTAGTAATAACCTCTAAAAAGCCAAGAAAATTCAAAATCTTCGAAATTCTTAAAAATTGTTTTTATTAGGATCGATCAATTACCTTGATAATTAACAATACAAATGAGAAAATTTTTAGTCTTTGAAAAAAGATATTATATAATATAGATGAGTTATGAAATAAAAGAAGAAAGCCCACCAAGACATAAAAGAACAAGATCTTTAGAAAATGTTCTTATTATGCAAGGAGGTGGCTCTTTAGGATCTTTTGCCTGCGGTGTGTTTAAGGCACTAAGTTAAGTCTCTAATCTTTTATCAACATTGTTCTATCCATTCAGCATAAATATAGAAATGGATTTAGCTTTGTTATATAATCTATCAATATGTGCCAAATAACCCTGTCAGACTAGAATTATCTACTGTACAGAAAAAGGAATTAATTTCATTCATGAAGAGTACCCTAAGGATAAAGAGGAATACAGAAGAGCATCTGCCATAAAACAAAAGATGGAAGGAGAACCTTATAGAACAATAGCCAAAAACCTTGGTGTCAATTACCGTAATGTGTATGACTGGATTAACAATTACAGAAAATATGATCTGGATGGAATAAGAAATAAGAGAAAGAATGGAGGTAGAAAACCAGTAATATCTACTGACAAGAACAAGGAGATGGTAAAAGACATAGTACTGAACAAATCACCCCAGACTTTTGGCTATCTCAAAAATACATGGAGTATTAGGCTGTTGGCCACATATCTTTCCTCACTACTGGAAATGAATGTCAGTCCAATGCAAACATTGGAGAATAATTCATGATTTAGGTATAGTATACAAACAACCAAAACTTGAACTGGAAAAAGGTGATGATTATGAGGAAAAGAAAGGAAAGATAGAGAGGTACAAGAAGATATCGGCAACTCTTTTAAAAAAAGTATTCTACTAGGATTTGAAGATGAAACATGGTTACATCTACAACCATACATAACAAGAACATATATGAAAAAAGGAGAACAGCAAAAGATACTCCATAAAGGATCTAATGATAAAGTCAATGTATTCATAACCCTTCTCTATCCACTAAATGGAATTAAATTCAATACAAGCAAAACAAGAAACAGCAATGATTTCATAAACCATCTAAACAGCATCAAGAGATATGTACTAAAGAGAAGTATCAAGAGGTTCATACTTGTAATAGACAATGCATCATTTCATGTAAGCAAAAAGACAAAACAGTTTATAGAAAAACAATCAGAAGACTGGTTAACTGTACCATTTCTACCAACCCATGCACCATTCCTAAATCTTGTTGAGACAAAAGTAAACAGGAATCTCAAGAAAGACATATGTGCAAACTACAACTACGAAACAGAAGATAATCTGTTATGTACTGTAAGAAGGTATCTTAGATGCATGGGTAGTTGGCCTAAGATATGATACTTAACTTAGTAAAACAAAAAATAAAAATAGATATAGTTGCTGGTACATCAATTGGTGGAGTAAACGCTTCAATAATTGCTGGAGGCAAAGAATATAATCCCGAAAAGACACTAGAACAATTCTGGTTAGAGCTAGCAGAGGGTGATATAAACTCTAATTCCTTTTATCCTTTTATAAAATGGTTTTTATATGAACTAAAAAACCTATTAGATACCGTTCAAACTCACTATAAAAGTACTCATGATAAACAGATTAAATCGATTTCATCATTTTACAAATCAGTATATTTTGGTAATAATAAAGTTTTTCTGCCCCGTTGGAATCCCAAATATGCTTTAAATGATCCAGAATATTTTACACCTGATAAATGGACATATTTATATGATCACTCTCCTCTAATAAAAACATTAGAAAAATATATTGATTTCAACAAATTACAACCTAATGGTAATCCTAATAGTCGTCTAATAATAACTGCAGTTAATGTTTTGACAGCAGAACCATTAGTATTTGATAGTTCAAAGCAACAAATTACTCCCAAACATGTACTTGCTGCAACTGCTTATCCTAAATACTATTTTCCGTGGGTAGAAGTAGAAAAAGGAGTATACGCATGGGATGGAAGTTTACTTAGTAATACTCCATTAAGAGAGGTCATCGATGCCTCTCCAATAAGAATAAACGAATTTTCCTAGTTGAAAATTATCCAAAACATATTGATAATTTGCCTGGCAATTTGTTTGAAGTAGAACACAGAACACGCGATATCTTGTTTAGTGACAAGACAATGCATAGTTTAAAAATGTCAAAAGCTTTTACAGTTTATTTAAAACTAATAGATGATCTTTATGCTATGCTTGAAAATAGTTTTACTTCACAAAATAAAGAAGAAATAAAGAAATTTGAGAAAATTCGTAAAAGATATAAAACAATATCAAAAAATCATAGTGCTGAAATAAAGGAAACGTATTATATTACAAGGGAAGAAAAAGAAGATTCTCATCTGTATGAAAATGCTGATTTTTCAGTAGATGTTATAAAGAAATCGATTAAAAATGGGGAACTACGGACAAATAAAGTGATTGAAGCCATGAATATTAAGAATTCATCACAAACATAAATAAGTCTAGTCATTTTATTACTTGTTTATATTGTTAGTAATGACAGAATATTTAAAATCTTTTTTATTTATTAATAGTTACGGTACACTTATTTCAAGAAAATGTATATTATTTCAATATTTATAAAATCATCTCTTTATAGATAATCTTATATTTTATCATTTGTCATTAATATTCAAATGATATTGTTAAAAATTTTATTAATAAGAGAAATGGGATATGAAATCTGCTAAAATTAATGGTAAAATTATTAATAGAGGTGTAATAAATCCTTGACAGATTCTTCTGCTTCAACTTCTAAATTAACAACCATAAATCCTGCAACTGAAGAAATTCTCAATAAATATACTATAATGACAAAAAAAGAGGTAAATGCCGTTGGAAAGAAAGCCAAAGATGCCTATAAAGAATGGGAGAAAGATTTAGACAAGCGAATTGATTCTCTATATGATGTTGCTAAACAATTAAGAAAGGACAAAGAAAATCTTGCTAGAACAGCTACAAATGAAATGGGTAAAGCAATAAAGGAATCAAAAGCAGAGATTGATAAATGTGCATGGACCATTGAATATTATGCAGATAATGGAAAGAACTTTATTCATGATGAATCTTTCAATTCTGATGCAAGAAAGAGTATTATAAAATTTGAAGCATTAGGTGTTATAGGAAGTATAATGCCATGGAACTTTCCATATTGGCAGGCATTAAGATTTGCTGCACCTTCTTTAGTAGTAGGAAATACCATTGTATTAAAACCAGCTAGTGCTACAATGCAATGTGGAATAGAAATTCAAAATATTTTTATGAAGGCGGGGCTATCTGATGGAATATTCACAACAATAATAGGAGATTCTAGTGTTGCAGAAATACTTATAGATTCATCATATGTAAATGCTGTTACATTTACAGGAAGTATTCCTGTAGGTGCCAAAGTTGCACAAAGAGCGACATCTCAACTAAAAAAAACAGTTCTTGAATTAGGTGGAAGTGATCCATTCATTGTATGTGCAGATGCAGATATTGAAAAAGCATCAACAGGAGCAGTAAAAGGTCGCTTTATAAATTGTGGTCAAAGTTGTATAGCCTCAAAAAGATTTATTCTAGTAAAGGATATTTCAAACGAGTTTATTGAAAAGTTTATTCAAAAAACAGAGAAACTTAAGGTTGGTGATCCTCTCTCTGATGATACTGATATAGGACCACTTGTAAACGCAAAGGCATTAAAGACTATAGATTCACAAGTTAAAGATTCTGTTAAAGAAGGTGCAGAAGTACTTATAGGCGGAGAACAAATATTAGAACATAAGGGTTATTTCTATAGACCTACTATTCTTGGCAATATTACTCCAACTATGCGTGTAGTAAATGAGGAAGTATTTGGTCCAATTGCTCCTATTCTTATTGCTGAAAATGAAAAAGAAGCTATAAAATTTGCAAATGATTCAGAATTTGGTCTTGGTGCTAGTATTTGGACACAAGACCTTGAAAATGCAGAATTATTATCTAGTAACATAAAATCAGGTATAGTATCTGTTAATAATGTGGTAGTTTCAAATCCAAGAGTTCCATTTGGTGGTGTTAAACATAGTGGATTTGGTAGAGAATTATCAAGATATGGTATGCTAGAATTTGTAAATATTAAATCAATTAGACTTTATGACCAATTGATACATGAACACTATGTAGAATAGGATGAATTTGTATAGTCAAATGGTGCTCATATATTGAGCATGTAATACTTTTTGTCTATCATGCAATACTATAAGATTTTCTTAAAAATCAAACTTTAACAGATTCAAAATTTTGTAATACAATACGAAAGAATAATTTTTTATATGTTTAATCTGTATTATATTGCATATGGATCAAAATGGTAGTAGTAGTCAACTACAGTTTTCCAATTACTATGATACACAAGTTTTATACATATTATCTTTTGTAATTAGTAGGGTATTATTATTTTTTCTTTTCAATGCTAATGTTTATGATGTTTATGCACAAGATCAAAATAACGTTACAATCAAAACAACAAAATTAACTGATAGTCTATATATGCTGGAAGGGTTAGGAGGTAATATTCTACTATCGATTGGACAAGATGGAGCATTTATGGTAGATGACCAATTCGCCTCTCTTACTGTAAAAATTCAAGATGCAATTTCCAATTTAACAGATAAACCAATAAAATTTGTAATCAATACACATTGGCATGGAGACCATACTGGAGGAAATGAGAATTTTGGAGAAGCTGGTGCGATAATCATTTCACATGATAATGTTAGAAAACGCCTTAGTACTGAACAATTCATAGAGCATTTCAATATTACAATTCCTGCCTTATCAGAAAAAGGTTTACCGATTATTACATTCTCGGATAACATGACCATCTATCAAAATGGTGATGACATTAAGATAATGCATTTAGATAATGGTCACACAGATGGTGATTCTGCAGTTTACTTTACAAAAAATAACGTAATTCATGTTGGCGATGATTTTAGCGACAAAGCATATCCATTTATAGATATACGAGGTGGTGGCAGTATAGACGGATTAATCTCATCGTTAAGAACGATATCATCTATAATTAATGATGAGACTAAGGTAGTTTCTGGTCATAGTGAAATATCCAACCAAACCAAAGTTAATGAATATGTAAATATGTTAACTGATGTACGAAACCAAATAAGTCAAATGATAACCGAAGGCAAATCTTTACAAGATATTATTACTTTACAACCAACCTCAAAATATGACGAAATATATTATTACTATACTGTCATAAAACCAGACGATTTTGTACCAAAAGATTTTGTGACAAATTTATACCAGAGTCTTACCAGATAATAAAAAGATAATAATAATAAAATTAAGCTACTCCAAAAGTAGGTATAGCAGCACCTGTTATAGTTTTTGCTTCCTCTGAGCAGAGAAATAATATTACATTTGTCAAATCCTCTGGCTCTACCCACATATTAAAATCTGAATTTGGCATAAAATGACTTTATATCTAACGTATGACCAATAAATAGTAGTATAAATTATGAATCAATCCCATGACCAAACAAAAGTTGCTGTTGTTACAGGCAGCTCTTCTGGTATTGGATTTGAAACCTCTTTGTTGCTAGCAAGAAATGACTATTATACATACGCTACAATGAGAAATATAGATAAATCTCACAAAATAAAAGATATTGCTAAGCAAGATAATCTACCTCTAGAGGTTTTACAGCTTGATGTCAATGATGAAAAATCAGTAAAAGACGCTTTTGCAAAAATAGTAACGGACAAACGAAGAGTTTGTGTATTAATCAATAATGCAGGATATGATGTCATGGGCCCAGTGGAAGAGCTATCATTAGACGATTTTAAATCACAATTTGAAACTAACTTTTTTGGACTAATACGAGTTACAAAAGAAGTTATACCTATAATGAGAAGTCAAAATAGAGGCACAATTGTCAATGTAAGCTCCATAGGAGGAAGAATAGGATTTCCTCTTAATTCAGCTTACCAAAGTAGCAAATTTGCTTTAGAAGGATTATCTGAATCAATGAGATATGAATTGGAGGAATTTGGTATAAATATAATATTAGTTGAGCCAGGAGTTATAAAAACAAATTTCTTTGAAAATATAAAGGTAAATGAGAATTCAGTTAAAGAAACATCACCATATGCACCATTAATGCAAAAAGGGTACGAGGGATGGAAACCTATGCTTGAAAGTAATTCTTCTTCATCTCCATTAGATGTTGCAGAAGTTATTTTGAAAGCAGTTAAATCAAACAATCCAGAAATTCGCTATTTAGTAGGTAATGATGCCATCTCTCTCATTGAAAAAAGAAAAAATATGACAGATAAAGAATTTGAAAATTGGATTAAAGAGAGCCTTTTCGAACAAAAAGGATTTGTAAGATGAATGGATGATGCTACTTTATAGATAATTGAATATGCAGTATTGTAAAATACTAAATTATATAAAAATCCTTGTACTTCAATACGTGTTCTGGTTTAGGAAACATTGTTCAAGTCATTTTATAATTCCTTAATCAAATCGATAATATCGTGGTGCCAATCAGGTCAAATTTTCAAAATCGGATAGATTTAATTTTTAATAGTAAAATATTTCGTCTATTACAAGATTAAGGAAATTTTGTTCGCAAGGTTAGTTAATCCATTATTGTTGATCTCAAAAACTGATCCCATTTTATAGAATGGATTCAAATCCCACTGAATCCCTTTTGTTTTTTAATAGTTCTATCAGAAATTTTATGACGAGTATTTAAAATAAGTTACCAAATAGCTGAATACCAGTTTACAAATTTCAATAATGTAATCGTCGAAGCCCTCAGAACCCCTATAATATCAATCACTTATGAAATATGTTTTAACATTTAATTTGGAATAGATAAAAAAATAGATTCTTTATGAAAAGTTGAATTAATTACCATCCTGCTAGATCTTTTTGACCAATAACTTTGGTTGGTTTTATTTTTAAAAGGAGTTCTCCTTCTGAACTATTTCTCTTACCATACTCTTCTGCTTTATCATTACCCATATACCTTGCTGCTATTATTTTAGCCCACTTAAAAATTTCAATTGGCTTATTACTAATTATATTTGCAATACCATCAATAGTAACAAATGAGTAAAGTGGAGTTTGATCATCTACGCATAAACGGACTCGATTGTCACGCAGAATATTTTGTGCTTTTATGGATTTGCTACCAGTATTAAATATGATATTATCTTCATCGTCTAGGGTAAACCATATTGGAACTACATGTGGTGTCCCATTCTTGTTAATTGTTCCTAGTTTTCCTGTAAATGTTCCTTGCAAAAGAAAATTTCTAATTTCATCTTTAGACATTTCTGGCATTAGTATTCTCAGTTAAGTAGAATATTATAAGTTAGATCAAAAGATTATTTCTTTTTAAAAAATGATTTATTTTGAACTACAAAATTGTGTCAAAAACAGTTCACACACCTCCGAGCCCATACTACATCGGAGTTCATATACATGGATTTTGTAATAGTAAAAGAGAAGGAAGGAGAGACGTCTCATGCCACAAAAACTTAGCTGTCCTTATACATGTAGAATAAACTAAATCCTGAAAGAATCTAATATTGATTATATTATGTCTTTATAGTATAAAAATTAATAATGAATATGAAAGTAGGATTAGTTGTTCCTCAATTCGGAATAAATGCTACCAAAGAATGCTATCTCCTGTTAATCCTCAACAGCCATACCCTGGTACCCCAAATAAAAGAGAATGGCCCAAATATTTCAAGAATAGTTTTGATCCATTAACTACACTATCATTCATAGCAGCTAATACTTCAAAGGTAAATTTAGGAACTTGTATTATTGACATGGTTTTTCATAATCCTGTAACACTTGCCAAAGAATTTACTACAATCGATATTTTATCTGAAGGTATGGTAATTTGTGGTTTTGGTATTGGATGGTCCAAGGATGAGTATCTTGCAGCTAATATTCCCTATGAGAAAAGAGGAGAAAGAGCAAACGAAATTCTTCAAACTATGAAAAAGGTATGGACAGATGATATTGTGGAATTTAATGGAGATTTTTATAAAATTCCAAAATCAACAATTGGTCCAAAACCTATTCAAAAACCTCATCCTAAAATTTTGTTAGGTGGTTTGTCCCCCAAGACATTTGAGCGTATGGCCAAATATGGAGATGGTTATATAGGATCTTTAGCAGGATCATTTGAATTCTTTCATAATTCAATTAAAATGTTTAATGATGCTATTGAAAAAAGTTCAAAATCAAGAAAAGATTTTGATCTAACTATTCTAACATATCCATACCTTATGAAAAGTAATAGCTCTGAAGGTGGCAGGGCTCCTATGACAGGAAGAACAATCGATGAAATTGGTTCTGATTTATCTACACTCAAAAGTTCTGGAGTAGATAGAGTAATTCTTGCCGTGAATGCAGAAAAGGATTATGATGTAAATGAAACTATTGAATTTGCTAAAGAACTAAGAAAGTTCTGTCAATAGTTTAGTTATAAAATACTATTTTTTATCAATTGTTCAAGAATTAGTGATATTATTATTGCTATTTGCCTTGTTGCCTAACTCGTTCTTTCTAACACATTTAGTTAGCCTATACTAGACATATTATATGAACTGGAGAAATTACAACCAGTCTCTTGTTAAACGTGGTGAGATATTACTTGATTTTGACGTTATTGATAACTGGAATACTGAACTAGAGAAGATGAACAAAGATAAGAAGGGTAGAAAATTCGTATATCCAGATTCATTTATCAAGGTATCGGGATACATGAGAGCATACTTTCATTTACCATATAGACAGACTGAAGGAGTAGTACGAAAACATGCTTCCCACACATTACCTTCAATTCCAGATTATAGCAGGATCTGTAGAAGAATAAACAGATTGGATATCAAAATAAACGATGATGACAAAACTAGTTTACATGATGATAATTTTGTAATTGCAATTGATTCTACCGGTATTAAAGTTACAAACAGAGGAGAATGGATTAGACACAAATGGAATGTCAAAAGAGGATGTCTTAAGATACATCTATATCAATTAGCCTATATTTTCTAATTCTATTTACTTATAATATCATATAAGCAGGAAAAAATATTTGCTATCGTGTTTAATATATGTAATCTTAAACTACTTTAAAGCATTCCAAAAACGATTTGATTAGAAAATATATGCTAAGTGGTATAAATATTCATCAGTTATTATTTTTCCTTTAACATTGAGAATGTTACGGCCTGGTTCTTGTTCATCTCCTCTTATTATACCTTTACTATAATTTCTTTTTTTGCAATGATATAGTCAGCAGAAATTTCCTTCGTAGATATTACGGAGTTCAGATTTTTAGCTTTATCGAAACATCGTATAGTAATTATCAGCAAATAAGTATATGAACATAAAATAAGCTGGTTAACGATAGATTAGATGTAAATAGTCTGCTACAATATCTGTTTCAAGTTGGTTACTCATGGATTACGAAATACGGCTTAGCAAGAACAGAATAGAAGCACTTACTGACGGCATTTTTGTTGTTGTCATGACTTTATTAGTTTTAGATATTAGCATTCCACAAATATCGTCGTCTCATTATGCTATTGGTGGTGCTGCAGCTGAAACTGAACTGCTTAAGAGACTATTTGATTTATGGCCAAAAATACTTAGTTTTGGAATTAGTTTTATAATATTGGTCATATACTGGTCAGCTCATCACAGACAATTCCACTACATTAAGCATTCGGATCGCACTCTTATCTGGATAAATGTCGTATTTCTAATGGTAACATGTCTCTTGCCATTTTCTACATCTCTGATAGGTGAATATAGAGACCAAGAAATCGCAATTTTGGTATATGGAGGTAATTCCATTATAATAGCTTCTTTACTTTACATTCAATGGTGGTATGCTACTACAAGAGGCAGATTGGTAGATGAAAATTTAAACCCTGTCGTAAAAACTGCATCATCCAGAAGACTACTATTTGGAATAATAGTTTACTTAATTACAATAGGAGTTTCTTTTGTCTATATTCAGCTATGTGTATTTCTTTTCGCTATAATTCTGGTACTAGCCTTTTTACCAAATAGAATTATGCATAGAATCACCTTTGGAAAATCATACGAGAAGACAACATGAAATTTTGCTATATCTGTCAAGTAACTTCTGCACTCGTCTGATTATAATAAATGGGTAGCAAGAATAACGATCCTTACTTATGCAGGATCGTAGTTCTATTCAGGTAAGGATCGTAAGGATGGTGTGCAGATGTACTATCGAGTTTTATAGTCATACTTTTATTTTTTTTGAAACTAAATACAAAGTTCTATATTTTGTAATTGATGTCTGATGGTGCTGTTGATGATGAGTTGGTCGAGTTAGCCGAGCCTGACTGTGGCGGCGTTGGTGGCGTTGTTAAGCCCGGAACTATAGTCCCGTTCGTGAAATAGAGAGGCGCAATATGTGTTGGATTCACAGGTCCATCAAACCGGTGCCCAACCTGAGAATTATAATACTATACCAAATAGCATATGTTTTCAAATAGCTTCAAAGTTCAGCAATCGAATGCATAAGTCTGAACTGTTCATCACCTGTGTCTTTTATGGGCAACAGGGTTACCATAAGTTCGTCTAATCCTGAAGCAAGAAGCTCTGAAAACCTGACAGTCACTGCGTCTTCGTTTCCTGATATGACCAAGTTGTCTACTAGAGTATCAGGCGCAGTGCTACCAAGTGTTGTAGGAAAGCCCGCTCTGGTGAACATTTTGACATAGAAAGGCAACGTTATATTATTCTTTTCTATGTATTGATGTCCTGCTGCCATTGCCAAGGGGCGATCTGTAGTAAGTGCTACTAGAACATGTGCTACTAATGGAGGAGGAGAAGCTGATCGTCCTGCCATAGCTGCCCCTTTTCGTAATGCTGGTAGTCCGGTATTTAGTAGATATGGAACAGGGCATAACCATGAAAGAGCTCCGTCGGCGATTTCACCCGCCAATTGGAAGGCCTTCTCTCCTAGTGCAGAAACCAATATTGGAACCCGTGCAGTATTGCGCGGTGTGGTGACTACAACGTTAAAGAACTCTCCATGGTGATTGACTTTTCCTTCCCATAATACAGCACGCAAAACTTCTACATATTCTCGTAAATGTACTAACGGTTTTCTATGCGACAACCCAAAAATGCCTTCTATAATAGAACTATGACTAGGGCCTATCCCAAGCCGCAACCGACCTGGTGCAATATCGTTCAAAACCAAGACCTGCTGTGCCAAAGCCAACGGATGACGCGGATACGTCTGTACAATTGCTGTGCCCAAACGTACTGCAGAAGTTTTTGTTGCCGCAGCTGCAAATATTGTCAATGTATCTAGATGTCCTTGATTCATCCAGATTTGTCTGATTCCAGCTGCCTCAGCTGCTACAATTTTCTTTATAGCTGCTGCTGGACGTTCGTTATAGCCTTCGCCCACAACAAATCCCACACGCTCCTTGATTGACTTCATAAATATTATGGTGCTTGTAAGTACATAAATATTATGGTGCTTGTAAGTACATAAATATTATGGTGCTTGTAAGTACATAATAGATTTAAATAGTTTTTATTGACGATAGTTCTGTTCTATAATTACAAAGATCTTGGAATTGGTCATAATCCCATTAGTAACCCTTTGGTACCTGATTTACTTCTGTCTGTGGGATTTGGTCCTGTACCTTTTTCCCCCAAGAGGTGCTTTTGTTATTGCACCATCCATTGATTACCATTTCCAGTTGATACCAACTTTTTTATCATATATTTTTAGACCATCAATCCACATACGTTTGAATACGCCATCTTGTCTCCATTCCTGAAATCTGTCATGTACAGTACTGGATGCACCAAGACTTCTTTGTGGTAATGCTTTCCACTGACATTCAGTACGTGTAATGTAGAAGATAGCATTCATTGCCTTTCTATCATCCATTCTTGGACGACCTGTCTTCTTCTTCTTCTTCTTTCTTTTGGGTTTATGTACAAGAAGAGGGAAAATTTGATTCCATAATTCATCTGGTATTTCATAAGATGAATCGATTCCAGAAATTTCAGATATCAAACTAATCTCGTGATATATAGTGTAGAGACACTTAGCTTTGTCGAATAAATCTATTGTACCATAAACTTAAATACTATAAACTACTTTTCGGATAGGCTCTTAATATAATTATAAATAATAATTATTGACCCTAAATTAGGACAAACTATTTACAATAATAAAATTAACACGTGAATATGAAGATAATTTGTATTCTATTTATTGACTTCCAAAATTGTTAGTTTTATCTTCAAATTAATTATAAATTTAAAATTTAAAGTAATTTATTTATTGATAAATATTTTTTGGTGGTTTAGAAAATCTGTTTTTGGTATTCATATGATATTCCATTGATATTGAGGGATCCTTTTGTCTTCCAGTCAAAATTCCAACAACAATATCATCTTTTTTAATAATCTCTTTTTCCCTAAGTTTTCTTATTCCTGCAGGAACTGCTCCCGATGCAAGCTCACAATCAAATCCATTTAATCCTACGATTGACATCCCATCCATCATTTCACTATCACTAACCTGAATGACGATTCCATTCGTATACCATAAAGTCTCTTAATCCCTTGCTAATGTTAGAAGGTTTGCCTATTTGAATTGCAGTAGCTCTTGTTTTGGGAAGGATATTGTTTTCTTTTTTGTATTGATAGTATCTTTGAATTAGATCAAGATCTGGTTTACCATCATTCCATTCTAATTTTGTATTTTCAAAATTACCATTAAAGAGATCATATAGTGTATTTGCACCTTCTGCATTTACAACGGCAATTCGGGGAATTTTTTTAATCCATCCCCACTCATAGAGTTCCATTAATGCTTTTCCACAACTTGATGTATTTCCTAAGGCGCCTCCTGGATATACGATCCAATCAGGAGGATTCCATTCTAAATGTTCTAATGCTCTGTAAATAATTGTTTTTTGACCTTCTATTCTAAAAGGGTTAATAGAATTAACAGTATATCCATTTGTAAATTTTGAGTATTCTAAAGAAGATTGAAGGGCATCATCAAAATTTCCATCTACTTGAATCACTTGTGCACCAAATTGAAATGCCTGTCCTAGTTTACCAGGAGCTATCTCTCCTTTTGGAATAAAAACATCGCATTCCATATTTTCATTGGAAGCATACATTGCGGCAGAGGCAGATGTATTTCCGGTAGAGGCACAAATTAAATTTTTTATTTTCATCATTTTGGCATGAGTTACTGCTGTGGACATTCCATTATCTTTGAATGAACCACTAGGATTATAGCCTTCAGGTTGAAGAAAAAGATTTTCGTGAGCAAGACTGACGAAATCTGCAACTTTAGACATATTATAGGGTTTTGATAACCTTCCTTCTGCTCCATCCAGTGATACTAAAATCTTAGAACATTGATCAATATCCTCCGTATCTATCTCAGAAAAATTTAATAATTCTCGAAATCTCCATACGCCACTTTCATTATAAATATTTCCATTAGGGTTTCTTCTTTGATAGAATTTTTCAATTAATTGCTTCTGAGGTTTTTCTTTATAAAGAATATCTAAAAATGAACCGCAAGAGCATTGGTAATTAGAATTCAATATACCATATGTTAAGCCACATGACGAATTAATACACTTTTTTAAAGCATGGTTCATTCGAATGAATCTTTAATTTTAGCTTATTTATATTATTGGTGTCTATAGGAGAAAGTTCATTAAGCATTTCTCAGTCATATTTTGTTTAAGTTATACTAAAATATTTTTTAATCGTTTTTCCCTTTAAAATATTCTAACCTAGATTATTAGATATAGGAAATGAAATTAATTATCAATATTACAATTAATATTCCTTTTTTCCTTTTCTGTACATTTTAAGAATCTGTTGAATAGCACCATCCATATCTTCTTCTCTAACATCAGGAGATACAGAACGTTTTAACAAATTAGTAATGGTGTTTGAAATTTCAATACTTATCTCATCAAAGCTATCCATATCACTATAGCTTTGTTGATATAATCTTTTTAGTTTCATTGCATTTAATTGGGTTTGATCATTAAGCGTAACGTTATATTCTCTATTATTTACCTTTATCTTTTTTTCTTCCATAAGATCATACGCTATATCAAGGATTTAAAAAACCTTATGGAAGTTCTACTTCCTATTGTCATTGCATGTCAAAAAATAGCAATAACAATAAGAGATTTCTAGAAGTTAAATATGGTCATAGTTATTTTTTTAAATATAAAAAACCTTTTTATTTTGACTAAAGGAAAAGACTATAAAATTAAAGGATATAGATAAAATAGTAACTTTTTTATTATATTTAATATATATCTTTAACATTTATCTTTTGTAAAATGGAAAATAAATATTATTACAAGGATAGATATATTTCATATTGTAATGAGCTTTACTCTCTGTTAAAAGAAATCATATCAAAAGCGAAAGCTGACGGTCTTTTATTATCTGGTGGCTTGGATAGTAGTATTATAGCAAGTTTTCAAAAACCTAAGTATACTTTTACAGTATCTCTCGAAGGATATGGTTCAGACCAAAAATATGCAAGATTAATTGCAGAAAAATATGGATCCAACCACATCTATATTAACATAAAAAATAAAGAATTATTAAAAATTGAAGAAAAAGTAATAGAATTGTTTAAAACATTTGATCCTATTTTCATACGTAATTCTAGTGTTATTTTTGCTGCATTACAAAAAGCGAGTGAAATGCAAATCTCTACTATTCTTACAGGAGATGGTAGCGATGAATTGTTTGCTGGTTATAATTATTTAAAACGATATTATAAAGATAGGAAAGAGTTAGACCTAAAAGTCAAAAGATTATGGGATATTATGCATTTTCCTTCAGAAAAAATAGGAAATTTTTTCAACATTAGAGTCTTTTCTCCATATCTTGATGAAAAATTTTTAAAATTTGCAAAGTCTATAGATATATCTATGAAAATAGGCGAATATCAAAATAAAATCTGGGGTAAATTTATCTTGAGAAAATGTTTTCAAAAATGGGAACATTTAGAACAGCTTGCTTGGCGAGAAAAAGAGGCCCAAGAAGAAGGTTCAGGTTTTTCCAAAATCACGCACTATTTAGAAGAACAACTCTTTTCCAATAAAGAATTTTTAGACGAAATTACAAGAATAAAGGACAAAGAAGATGTTAAAATTAGAAATAAAGAACATTTATTTTATTATCTTCTTTATAGAAAATATTTTCTTCCACCGAGTTCACAAAAAGATTTAACAGAAAAAAGAACATGTCCTGATTGTAATTGTAGTTTCATATGGATGGGACAATTTTGCCGAATATGCGGAGCATATCCAATAAATCCAATTATTCATCCTGAATAAGAAAAGAGATATGTAGAATATTTGGAAATATGATGTGGGATTATTAATTAAAAATCGATTTCTTAAAAATCTTAAACTTTATATTCTGAAATTGCTGTTTTTAATTTGCTATGTATTCTATGGTCATTATTAGGGAAAAAATAAATTTACTTATTTTTAAATTTATCATCATTTAATCATAAGAATTATGAACATACAGAATTTAAAATGTTAATATTATGAATTTAAAAAAACTTTTTTCTATTGCTTTATTCTTTCAATAATTGTTTTCCATTCTATATGTTCTTACATTCTGAGAGCTTAATTTATTTGACAAGAGAAAAGAAGTAAGTCAAGATTGCTAGCTTCTTTTTTTGAGAATAGCGAAATTTTATAATTATGCTAGCTTATTATTTGAATAATAAGAAGTAATGGTAGGAGTAGTTACTTATCTAATTGTAACTTGAGTTACAAGAGTAAGAGTTACACTCTAGCTTTTAAATAATTTTGATACATAACTTTTGGTGACTAGCTAACAGATGTCCTTTAACAGAAGATGGGTTAAACCTTCAACAAATGAAGGTGTTACAAATAAAATTCTTGAAAATAAATTTATAGACAATATCAAATCTACAGCTCCTTTAAAACCTAAAATTGAGGATGCGCAAAAAAAATTACAACTTCAAATTTCTAAACTAGATGGAATTTCTAATAAAATGCAAGAAAAAAATCATTTAATATTTAAAAGAATTGTGTATGCAATGCAAAATCATGATAGTCAATATGCAAAAGTACTATCAAATGAGCTTTCTCAAATTAGAAAAATGAATAAAATGGTAAGTTCTGCTAAACTTGCAATGGAACAAATCCAATTAAGATTAAACACAATTACTGAATTAGGAGATGTGGTTGTTACTCTTAGTCCTGCAATGTCGGTTATAAAGGGTATTCAAGGAGGTTTATCATCCATGATGCCTGAAGCTGATCAATCATTTGGACAAATATCAGATCTACTATCAACTATAATGAATGATTCTTCACAAATACCAAATACTGAGATTTCAGGAACAGGTATGATCTCTGAGGACTCTATGAAAATATTAGAAGAAGCGAGCATGGTTGTAGAACAAAATATGAAGGATAAATTTCCTGATTTACCTTCCTCTTCAGAAATAGATCCAGAAAGAACAAAAGCCTCAATATATTAAAAAAGCCTCGATAGATAGAAACCTAACTTGAAGCAATTTTTTCTTCTATTTTCTTTTTTATTCTTGAAATAGTGGGATAGCTATATCCTTTTTCTCGATAGTTTTTAATCATTTTTTTCCAGTTATCTAATCTCCATTGCGCTTGTTCCTTACTTAACATATCTGTCTCTTTTTTGATCAGGCTTTTTCTACCTGGAAATAAATATCCTCCACTTTCAGCAGAGTATCTATTATATGCGAATCTTAAACCAAATAAAACCATATCTAATGGAAGAGATTTTAAATAGAAAGAAATTTCATCATATGTCTCTTCAGAAACTGTAATATTTATTTGCATTATTTTACTACTTGGTTTTTTAAAATTTTTCTTTTTTTATTTGTTTCTGACTAATCCATATATTATAGGCAGTGCTACATAAATTTTTATTTACAAAGCTGGAAATGGTACATCATGGAAGAAATAAAAAATTTTACATAATTTATACCGTTGAAGTCTAACAATTAAAAGATTTTTATTTCCTCATTTCTAATTTAGTTATTTTATCATTTAGTTTAAAGAATATTTGTAAATAGAGAAATAAAAATAATAACTAGAATCTATTTCTTTTTTTGTCTTTATTTCTCTATTCCTTTTGGACTATTTTTACATCATATCTCTATTGTTAGATTTGTTTTTGAATATTTTGTTCAAGAATTCTATAATGTTATTAATATGATATGTAACTAGTTACATATCATATTATTTTGTATTTTCTTCCTAATTTGTCTAGACAATTAACAACATAAACAAGTTGTGACTTTTCAATGGAATCATTAAGAGATATTCTTAAACGAGCTTTTCCAAATGCCACTGTAGGATATCTAATTGCTTGGACAAATATACCATACTTGAATAATTCTTTTGAAAAATTTGTAGTTATTTTTTCATCTCCTATGATAATAGGTATTATTTGGCTGGAGGTATTGCCAATATTAAATCCTACTTGAGTTAATTGATCAAAAAACCAATGTATTTTTTCAAAAAACCTTTTTTGTATATTTTTATTTTTTTTTAAAAAAGAAATAGCAGTAATTGCGGCGACGGCCAAATGTTCTGGAATTGCAGAAGTATAAATGAATTGTCTTGATTTATTAACTAAGAATTCATTAATTAGATTAGAACTAGCAGCATAACCACCGAAACATCCCAAACCTTTACTTAAACTACTGATATGAATATCAACATCCCTTGCCACCCCATAATATTCAGGAATACCGCCAGAATTTCCAACATTTCCAAAAACAAAATCAGCATGTGCATCATCTACTATCAAGATTGCATCATATATCTTTGCCAATTCGGAGAGCTCGTGAAGATTTGCTATATCTCCATCCATACTAAAAACTCCTTCCGTGACAATTATTTTTTTAGATTGAGAATTTTTTTGAAGTAAATTTTTCAGATGATCAATATCGTTATGCTTGAAAATTTCGATCTTTTTTGATTTAGATAAACGACACGCATCTATAATACTTGCATGGTTGAGACCGTCGCTGAAAATTGTATGTTCTAAAGTCGATAGCGCTGAAATCACTCCCAAGTTTGCCATGTAACCAGTTGGATATACTAGAGCATTTTCAGAACTGCGGTGATTTGCTAGAATTTTCTCTAATTTCTCTATATTGATATTGTTTCCAGAAATCAGCCTAGAACTGCATTGTGAAACCTGTTGAAGAGCGTCTCTAGTCTTTGTTAAAATAAAACGGTTTTGAGATAAACCTAAATAATCATTTGAGCATAAATTAATAACTTTTTTTTTATTTATATAAAAAGAATTATTATTATTACTATCTATTTTTATTTCAGAGATTAACAGTTCTCGATAGATATTTTTTTGTCTATATTGTTGTAATAAGTCATAAATATGATCATATTTTGAGGCCAATTTCTTTTATCATTTCTATATCTTTATTATGCTTATTTCCACCTGTAGTAAGATATCCACCACTGATTATTCCATTAGCTCCAGCTTGGAGAATATATTTTCCATTGTCTCCCAGATGAAATTCTCTGCCTCCTGCAATTTTTAAAATAGTCTTTGGCATTATAAATCTCCAAACTGCTATTGTTTTAACAATATCATCATTGGTTAAGAGATTATTTTTAAACATTAAAGGAGTTCCTACCCGTGGAATCAATATATTAATAGGAACTTCATCGGGTTTTAGATCGGCTAATGAAAAAGCTAATTCTAGTCTTTGTAAGGGACTTTCTCCCATTCCTATTATTCCACCACAACACAATTCTAGGCCTGCTTCTTTAACAATTTTGGCAGTATTCACTCTATCTTGATATTCATGAGTTCGACATATTTGAGCAAAATAACTTTTTGCTGTTTCAAGATTATGATTATATCTCTTAACACCAAGACTCTTAAGTTTAAGAGCACGTTCAAATGTCATAAAACCCAGTGAAACATTTACTTCAATACCTACTCTTTTTTTGATTTGTGAAATGGATTCGCATAATTGTTCAAAATCTTTCTCAGGAGGAGACCTATATGCACAAACCAAACAGAAGCTAGTAGATCCACCTTCTTTCGCATTTCTTGCTTGTTCGACTAGTTTATCAGTTGGAAGAAGAGAATATTTTGATATTCCAGTATCATAAAATGCTGATTGAGCACAAAAGGAACAATCTTCAGGACAACTTCCTGATTTTGCATTAACTAATGATTCAATATCTACAATATCACCATTAAATTTGCGAGTTATGATATTGGCACATTTCGCTAGAGTTAGTATGTCTGTAGTTGATAACAGAGTTTGAGCTTCTTCAAAAGATATGTTCTGACCAGCCAAAACCTTTTCCATCATTTTTTCAATAAATGAGGATTGGGTATTAGTTATTGATATATTATTGGTACTCTTGTCTCCATCATTGTTCATCGATAATATTTTTCGAATCCTATAATTAATCGTTATTTTTTTAAAAAGATTTCAAATCTCGAGTTTAGAAATATTATAATTGAATATATACAAATATTCTATTTTATATCCTTTTATTTTATAAGGATTAATCCTATAACTACGATTACTTATAAAAAAGCGATTTTCGCTAAAGTATTCTATAGTAGAAACAGTTCAAAAATGGACCCTTTTACGAAACGTACAAAAAAGTACTATCTTTTTTTTACCTTCAAAATCTGCTGAAATTTTAGAAAGTGGTTCAAAAATGATACTTCCTTTTTCATACTCTTTGTCTTGTTTTTTTAACATTAGACTATAGATAGCTTTTTTTGTAATTGTCTGATAGTATGCATGTCTGATAATATGCACAAGTATGCAATAGCATATCTTCGAGTAGGTACGGAAGAGCAGACGGTACAGACTCAAAAGATAGCAATTACCAAATGGGCAAAGGATCATGATTACCATATGTTGTACTTTTTCGAAGATCCAGCAGTAAGTGGCAAAGTACCTGCTACCTCTAGAAAAGGCTTTCAGGATCTCATAGAATTTGTAAAATCCTCTAAAGTGGAAGCTGTTTTGGTATATGAGCTCTCAAGGGTTGGGAGGACGTTTTGGGATACACTAGATGCTATAAAGGTTATTGAAGAACATAGTCCATTGATATCATGTTCTCCAAGAGAGTCTTTTTTGCAGACGACAGAACCAAGCATCAGAAAACTGATGATAAGTATTCTAACATGGGTTGCAGAAAGAGAAAGAGAGATGCTTGTTCAACGTACAAAGGATGGGATGAAGAGAGCAAAAATTGCTGGAAAAGAAATAGGAAGACCCCAAAAGGTTATTGACAAAAATAGCCTGATTGCCTTATTATCTGAAAATATTTCTAGAGCAAAAATCGCAAGGGAACTGGGTATTTCAAAGGCTACTCTTTACAAAGAGTTCAGGAGGTTGAATATACCTCATCATGATTCTAAAACTATCTTTCCTCAATAGATTTTATTATATCATACGTAGTATCAATCAAAATATCTAATTGGTTTCTTGGCATAGCAAGTGGAGGAATCAGTGTAACAATATGTCCAAGAGATCTAAGGAAAACTCCTCTTTTCAGTGATTCTCTCATTATATAGGTATTAAGATCTAGTCCATCAATGAAAGAGAGCGGTTGTTTTTTTCTCTTTCTTGTTGATATTTCTCCTTCTCTTGCTAATTCTATTCCTACTAAAAGGCCTTTATGCCTTATTTTATGTACAGATTTAAAATCTTCAAATGTCTTCAATCTTTTTTTAAGATGATTAGCGTTGTTTCTTATCTTTTGTATAAGATTTCTTTTTGCATAAAGTTCCAAATTCGCTATGCAGGTAGCACAACCAGCAGGATGACCAGTATAGGTATGTCCATGGAATAATTGTTTATTTTCCTCATAATTACCTAAAAATTCTTTATAAATTTCGTCAGTTGTCATCGTGACTGCAATGGGAAAATATCCTCCATTTAAGGCCTTTCCATAACAGACAATATCTGGTTTTGAATCTTGTGCAAGATATTCTATCATGTTTCCTAATCTTCCAAATCCTGTAGCAATTTCATCTAAAATTAGTAGAACATCATATTTTTTGCAGAGTTGGGATATTCTTTTTTGGTATGTGTCGGGATAAATGGATACTCCGCCTGCTATCTGTGCCCCACTTTCCATTACAAGTGCAGCTATATTTTTTGCATATTTTTCCAGTAGGTATTCTGTTTTTTCTATACAGACATCAACTATCTCCGAATCTGTTAGAACGTTATCTAAATTGTTTTCAAATGATGATGGTGCAGGAGCTTTAAATGTTCTAATTAGTAAAGATTTGTATGGATTGAAATATCTATCTACATAACCTATGGACATTGTCGCAATCGTATCTCCATGATAACCATTCTCAAGTGAGAGAAATCTACTCTTTTTTGGAAATTGTTTATTTTTCCAATACTGAACAGCAATCTTCAATGCCACTTCCATAGCCGTCGAACCATTATCTGAATAAAAAATTTTGCTCATTCCATTGGACAAATTTAAAAGTTTTTTAGCAAGGACTATTGAAGGTTTATTTCCCAATCCGAATAAAGTAGAATGAGGAAGTTCTTGAAACTGCCTCCTTGTTGCTTCAATAACAGGATTTGAACCATAACCCCATACACTGCACCACATATTCGCTATTCCATCAAGATACTTTTCTCCATTTTCACTAACTAGATAAAATCCATCTCCATGAGTGATTACCACATTATCTTGTTTATTCCAGATTTTCATTTGGGTGTAGGGATGCCAAATGTATTTCTTGTCGAGATAGACTAGAGATTTATTATTTATTTTTGAATTTTTCTTATAACTTTCTTTTTTATTCATTCTTTTGTTAAATGTTAGTCAAGATAATTAATAAAATTATCAGTAAAATAGAAATATTTCTAAACTCGAGTTTTGAAATATTATCATTATTAATGGTTTACCATTGTATTATTATTTCATCTTTCCTAGATGGTTTTTTCTTATATCTTTTTTCTTCATCTATATTTATTGCTTCGATTATTGACTCTTGAATGGATCAATAGAATCATCCTTTTTTTGTTACTATCAACTTGATCAATTTTCCATTCAATTCTTTTTCTAATTTAAAAATAATTTTTACATATTACTATTATTATGTTATCCTGTATAAGAGTATTCCCATCTTAACAGTTAACTGTATTTCCATATTAACATATAAGATGTCAAAAATATTCAATAAATCAATTGGTGGGCATATAATAATTAAAAAATAAAATCCTAGCATAAAAAAGAAACAAACTAAACAAATCAAGCATTAAACAAGGTAGGGAGCCCAATAAACATTGAGTTTTAACAGCAAAGATACCAATATTCATGATATTAACAAAAGAAAGAGAATTCCAAATAACCAGATTAAAATAATTCCATACTCATGATTATAACTAGAAGACTTTTTGCTATTTTATTCCGGATGCATTTGAAGATCAAGTATTGTTTATAGTTGTAAAATCTGCTTCCAAAATACAATAAAAGACCTATTGCCCTTTATTCAATTGTATTGTATCCATCTATTCATTCGTTTATCTTCAAATCCTTATTTCATCAGGATAGATGCAATAACCATATAATACTCCCTTACCAGCATTGTAATATTCCAACTAGTGATTCTTGTAAAATAATAATAATTAATTTGACCAATTAATTTTATAACAACAGCTTTAGCTAACCATAACATAACACATATATTGTGTGGAATATCTACCTCAGAGAAATAAGTACAGAGGAGATGAATGACCTTCATTGGTTGCTCGATAACGATTAAGAATCAGGCTATCGTGCTAGAATTATTTTACTCAGAGATGAAGGATACACACAGTACCCTGAGATAAGAAGAATTACAAATCATCACGATAATAACATACGTAAATGGATACACAGATTCAATGAAAAAGGTATTGATGGTATTTTATCTAGAAAACATATACGAAATGCTAACAAGATTACAGAAGATATAGAAAGAAAGATTGTGTAGAGATAGCATCTAATGATCCACGAAAGTACAGACTGAAATTCTCTACATGGTCGTTACGTGTACTTGCAGGATACATAATGGAAGAAAAGAAGTTGGTAGAGAGAGTATCAGTCATACTGAGATAAAGAATGTCTTGGTAAAGCATGGTATAGAGTGGAGGAATTCAAAGACGATACTGGGTAAAAGCAGAGATCCTGAATACGAATTAAAAAAAATAGGATTGAAGAATTAAGGTATAACACATCTTCTGATTCCATACTGTTATATCAAGATGAGAAAGGACCTATAGCAGCAAAGACATATGGCGGTCCATCATGGTGTTCCACACAGTCCAAGATAGAAAAAGCACAGAAAGTAAAAGGAATTCTCAATACATTTGGTGTCTATGATTATACAAATGACCAAATGTATACATACTGCTATACAGAAACAAAACCAGTAAGCAGTTTATAGATTTTATAAAAAGAGTTGATTCCAGATATGATTCTAGCATCAAAACAATATTTGTTGTGTTAGATAATGTACATCTATACATAGGTCAAAAAAGACAAGAAATGTACAATAGTACGTAACTATCCACGAATAGTTCTTGGGTATCTCAACCTACCAGATCTCCAGAACTGAACCTTATAGAAGGTTAGATGGATGTGGCTACAGAGAAAAGCAATCAATAATTCTACATTTAGAAATGAATCTGATATTGGTTGGAAAAGCAGTATCTGATTGGACATCTAACTACAATAACTCTCATGGCACTATAACTAGAAACAGTTTACATAATGAACTTATGTGTTTGTATACATGACTCTTAACCATGGAAGATTTGTGCCAAATATAGCTTTTAGCACTGATAAAAAAATACTATCTAGGAAGATAATTTTGGTAGCCCGAGGTCAAATATACTTCTTAATTCCTAAAAGAAAATCTAAATCATCATATAGTTTTGTGAATTAGAAATATCTATTTGAAATTTAATAATAATAACCTTTGTTATAATCTAGTCTGAATGTTATATCAAATTGGGTAAAAACAAACAAACACAAATTACTAGCAAGTAATACTTGATATTAAATTGCAATAAATAAATCAATATAATGGAAATGAAGAAATGAATTATTGATGGTTTTTCTTTGTTTGTTTATACCTTCTTTATTTTCAAATAGGATACATTTTCTTTTGGTTTTTTTGACACATGAATCACTTTTAATAACATTTTTTTAACCATGAAAAAATGATAGAAAAAGAAAAATCGAATATTATGTGGTCTCTGCATTTTTAGACTAAATTTTCTCAATTTTTATAAAAAAATAATAAACTTATTCACCATTACTGAGAGGGAAATAGAATTTAGTTATACTCTCATAATAAATTATTGATTATTGATTTTTTAAAAATACAAACAAACTCTTCCGTTTATTAATTCGTAATTCGATATATAATTCTAGCAATTTCTATGCAATTTTTTTTGTAAATTATAATACATTATGATCAAAAAAACAAATCATATCTTAATTCAATTGAATTCTGCTATCACAAATATATTTACAATATTAAAAATATTAATTCAATTATTAAATTCACATTTATTTTGAATTAGTAGAGGACTGTTTAACAAGGTATGTATTTGCAAATAGCATTATTGTTTACAGGAGAATAATTTGGGATAGGTTCTTAGTTTCCAACCTTGAATTAATTTGTATTTATTATATATTATGAATAATTGTTAAATTATATTTGATATTCTTTTTGTTAAAGAATAAGAACATCTCTCAATGTAAATTTAGAAATATCTAAATCAATAGTTTTTTATTTATTATAGATCATTTAATTTCTTATCATTATCTTTGTTATTTTCATTTTTATTACTAGTTTTCTTGATCTTATCTCTTCTACCTTTAGTAGATGTTATCCAAAGATGTATTGCTTCAATTAAAGCTTCCTGAATAGCACCTCTATAAAGTCCCTTTGAGGATGCAATAGTTTTTCTTAATTTTTCATTTAGATTTTTATCTAAATCAAAAGTTATTTTTACCATATAAATGGTTTTATGGTTTGTTAAACTGACATATATCTCTATATCTCTATCTTGTATAAAATAAAATAAGACAAAGGCCATAGCCCTCCATCAATCAAAGTAATAGGAGCAAATTTAGAAGGCCATGACTTTGAATTGCTTTGTTTTTTTATATTATTGGTGCTTGTATATAATACTATCAAAATATATAACTATACCTGTAATCCAATATCGCTTAATGCTACTTTTCTTATTCGCTTGTCTATTACCTGTCCGTCTAACATAACTATATTTTCTATTACTATCGGTTTTGAAGAACTTCCAAATCCACCACTTGAAACCGTTGGACCACCATGATTTCCTGTTCCCCTCGTTAAAGGTTGGACCATTACAAATTCGGGCCTAAAGGGGTAATTCACGGATACGTGTCTAACCTGATTTTACTTTCAATTAAATTATATTATTTTTAAGAAAATCATAACCTCCTTTAGAAAATGAATCATTATTCTCTTCACAACTCAGTTACAAGTTGTAGGAGGTCATGGTATTACTTTGTTTTGTTATAAAACTGGTTTTGTGGTTAGGATTGTATGATTGATTTCTTAACATCGAAATAGATTGATCTAGAATCTAATATTAGATTTTGAAATATTTAAGATTCTAATAATATGTCATAGTCTACCACATATCAAATAGACAGAGGTTTGGGATATGAGATATAGTAGACTATGACATGACTTGTTAGGTAGGTATAGTAAAGTACCCGTACCGTACTATATATAAGGTTATACCTGTAATTCAAAATCTTCAATGAAATCTTTTTGATAAATAATATCTCTTGTGAGCAATAATAAATAATAATAATAAATTACGAAGAGCTTACGTTCTTTATCCTTTCCACAATATGCTCATTGCTTTTTATAAAATCTTCATAGATACTATCAATTTCTTCTACGTTTATATTATCTATATTAGGAGCACTCCAATGGAAAAAATCAGATATAGTTTGCATATATGAAGCTGCTTTTTCTGAATCTATTTCTAGTTTTTCAAATCTTTCCAGAGTTGTATTTTCATTCATATTAATCTAATATATCTATTAGGATTCAAGTATATTATGATTTTGAGCAATAATTTTTTGCCATAGCATGAACAACAATGAATTTGAGCCGTTAAATTGATTGAGTAGACCAATCTTACTCCTTTAAAATATTATAAAAAAAAGTATATGGTTCTAATATATCAATAACAACCTTTTAAAAATAATGACAACTAAGTATCTATTTCTAAATATCTGCAAATCTAAAATGAATCAATAAAATAAAATGAGATAATATAAAAAACGTTAGGTAAATAATTTGAATTTCATGATGATCTAATCGCTGTTTTTTTATCGAATATCATTTACTAAAATCTCTAATCCATTATAGATTTCCTCAATATTTAGAGTTACATTAGATAAAATTTTTAAAGCAGTTTTATCATCCCCTCCTTCAATAGCTCTCATGCTTTCTACAATAGCATTACCTGTATTTTTAGTCAAATTTGACAATTTTAAATATACATCAGATTCTTCAGCACCATGAATGGATTGTGAATAAACATTTCCTGTATTTGCTGTCACAATTATTAAAGAAATTGCACTTAGAAAAAAAATTAATTTTAGATTATAAACCTTCATTTATCTACTAAGAGTTTCGTAATTATATAATTATATGTATTTCAATTTTTTTTTGGAAAATAAATAACTCATTATCTACAAAATGAATTAAATAAATGGCATAATTATATCAAGATGAATAAATTATACTGACTAACTAAAATTCGTTACAAATTCTTTCTTATAAGATAGGTTAATTATACTTGAAAATCAACATTTTTCATATATCTAGAATATGCGAAATTTGGTTAGTCAGTATAGTAATAGTAAGATAATTTTGCTAGGAATTTGATTCTATAAAGTTTTTTTGGCATAGAAGATATTTAGAACCAATTATTACTAAAATTTATCAACTCATTATTCTTTGAATTCTAAGGTTATAGAGATTTCAAATTCAAATTGAATAATAGAATATAAATAGTAGATCAAGTAAAACCCTTTAAATTCATGAAATGCAGATACAAAATCTTGATTAGTTGTATATAGATAGAATGCAAGTTTTAATAACATAATAGAATCTATTAAAAAGCTAATAATTTATCCAATATAGGAACTTAAATGATAATAATAATAGATATTCTATTCATTTTCTAACTGCTTAATAATATCAGTTTTTTCCAAGATATTAGCTATTTTTTTGAAAGATGGTTCTTTTAGGTATGGTATAGTTGCTAAAACTTTTGCTCCTGTCATTTCTTCAACAATGGATTGAAGATTGTTATTTATTAATTTTAAAAGAGGATTTGAGAATTTCCATTTGTTGTTTATTATTATTCCCTTAATTTTGAGCTTGTAAAACATGGCCAAGCGATAAGTCATTATAATATGATTTATGGATCCTATTTTATTGGACATTATTAGAATAACAGGTACATTTATTATAGATGCCAAATCTGCTACAAAAAAATTTTTGCTCAATGGAACCATTAATCCTCCTATTCCTTCTACTATTGTAAATTCATGTCTTTTTTCAATTTCTTTATATTTACTTAAAATTTCTTCAACATCAATATCTTCATTTACTTTTAATATTTTTTTGGCTAGATAAGGTGCAGTAGGTATTGAATAGAAATATGGATTTATTATATCATCATTGTCTTTACTAGAGCTTGCCTCTTTTAATATTTTAGCATCATGGGATTTAAAATCTTTTGAATATGTTTTAATACCTGTTGCAAAGGGCTTCATTACTCCTATCTTAATCCCTTTTCTAAAAAGTAAATTTCCTAAACCTCCTGAAATAGTAGTTTTTCCTATTTCTGTATCAATTCCAATGATAAATACACCTTTAATCCTCATAAATCTTCAATAATGTCTATCATAATTATGTATAATAAAATTTTTAAAAAGAGCAAAAATATGATTTATTTTATATTATATTGTCAAAATAGTTATTTTGTTAATTATTCTTTCTTTTTTTTCAAATAAAAGAAGTTACATTGATTGAAAATGAAAATAAAAAAATCAAGGAAAGTAATAATATTTATATTTTCTCTTTTTAGGGTACAAATTTGAAACCTGTATGTTTTGTATCTTTTAAAAATTTATCAATGTCTACTATTATATTGAAAAAAGGAAGGACGTTTGAATTCTCATTTTGTATACTACTATTATTAATATTAACGTTCTCTTTTTCAATAAAATAATTATTGTTTTTATCCATATTTTTTTTATCAGTGAAGAGAGTATGTGATTCTTCATCTTTTTTATTTTTGTAGATAACATAATTTCTATTTCTAGAATCAATATCAAGTGGCATAGGTGAAACTATCCAAACATTTTCTCTATCAATTGGAATATTATTATGTAATCTATCAATATAGTTAATGGTTGATGCATTCTTATCAAATTTTATTATTAAACTTTTCTTTGGATCTTTATTCAGGCTTTTGAGATCGGGAATAACCAAATCAATTTCTACATCTTTTAACATTATTTTTCTCTGCGACGGAAGCGAAGTTATTGTCAATAGAAAATGTAAAAGAGATTCACATAATAGAGATAGTGGTTTTTCAGAATCATTGTAATTATCATTAGCAAGCATCTCTTTATCTTTGTTTTTGTATCTTAATTCTATTGTTTTAGAAATTATTTCTTTTATTTTAGGAACTGAAGAATTTATATTACTTTGAAATTCAATTTGAAGAGACTCTTTTCCTAAATCATTTAAAACCGAATATAAATCATTGTTAATACTCATGCTATTATATCGTATATTGATACGTTTATTAAATATCTTAATGTAAAAAAATCATGGCAAAGATTGCAATTATTCTTTTATTGATTTCTCTTGGATTGCTAATAATTTACGGTATAGATGTAATGGTTGCATCACAATCTGAAAAAGATGCAGTTACAGGAGAAGGAGGACAAGGTTTCCTTCCACTAAATGTAGCTGTACGAGGAAGTATTTTTGGCGTCGGAGCGGTTGCATTATCTATAATAGGATTTGCACTTGGTCGAAAAGAACCAAGCAAGGTAATACCTATACTATTATTTATAAATGGAGGATTGATCATTTTGGGATTACTTATTGTAATGGCTATGGCTAATTTCCAAGTTGATCAAAAAACCATGCGAACAATCGGTTCAACAATGCTAACGGGAGGAATATTAATCGGATTAGGAATAGCCAAAATTGTAATAGACAAGAAAAAATTAACTTCCAAATAAATTTTTTTCTTTGGTCGTTTATTTTAGTAATTAAATATTATTATTTTCATTATACATAATATAATATGGTTGCAATTAATATCAAACAAACAAAAAAAACAATAAAGTAGAACATCTGTTATTTTTTAATTCCAAAAGAAACAACAAAAATTACATTTTCCTTTATTTTCTTTAAAAATTAAATTTCTTTAATCAAAAACTATTACATCTAGTGCTATTGCGTCAGCTAATAGGTCAAGGTGTCTTGTTGCAACAATATATCCATTTTTTATTTCGTTTTGAGCAATCCATCTATTTGACGATGAAAAAAGTCGTTCTTTCCTAATTCTTTTTTCTAATTCTTCAACATCAAGTTCAATTTCTTCAATCTCTTGAGTATCATTGTGTTTTGTCATTAATATTATTTTTCTCACTAAAACCCTATTGCCAAATCTTTGAGAATAATCACGTGCACTCTCATCAATGTCATGCAATTTAATTTTCATTTGGTATTTGTTTAATGCATCTCTACTGGTCAATAGTCTTTCATCTACAAATCGATCGTAACTCAATAAAAAGAAAATATCTAAATAGTTATATTAATTAAACTTATTTAAAATCTCAAATTCATAGAAGATTTTATTATCAATAAATCCACATTTTTTTATTCTTACCAAATTTCCTTTGAGACTATCTTTCTCTTGTTTCTCTCGATCAACCGAAAGAGATCCAAGTAGTATTACTTCATCTATATCTACTAATATCATTAGTTTATTATCAATATTATTATTCATCATTTTTGACACAAATATTTCTAATATTTTTCCAATTTTATTATTACAGTTTTCCAAAGACAACTTCCCCAAACATAATCTACAATTATCAGATGGAGGCCAAATATTTTTTTTACATCTCCTGCAATAAGGAAGAACAAAATTTCCCCTTTTGATATTTTCAATAAAATTTACATAATTATTCTTCATATTCTTATGAATTCTTTATTTTGTGTTTATATCTATAAGTTTCATCATACTAATAATTTTTTTTTGAGAATATTTATTTTTCTAAAATAAGAACAGAGGCTGACGTTCCGGCTGCTGCTAAATTATGCACTATTCCTTTATTAGAAACAGAAGATCTTTTTAATTGTTGTAGTTTATGATTACTTCTTCCTATTAATTGTTCAAAAACTTCTACTGTTTGTGCAATTCCAGTAACTCCTATTGGATGACCACATCCTATTATTCCCCCCCTTGTATTAATTGCTATACTATTTTGATTAACAAATTTTCCTCCCTCTCCTTTTTTTACAAATTCAAGATCTTCATATCCCATTATCTCCAAGATAGAAAATGCATCGTGAATCTCTGCTATATCGATATCTTTAGCGGATATTTTGGCCATTTTATATGCTTGGCGTGCTGCAATTTTAGCTGGTCCCTCTTCAAAGATGTCCCTGAGCGAATTACTAAAACTTGCTGAATTGGTTTGTTGTCCAATTCCTTTGATAAGAACTGGAATTAGTTCACCGCTATTTTTTTTGTTATGTATGACTTTCGATTTAAAAAATGGAATTTTTTCTTCTGCTACAAGTAAAAGACAAGAACTACCTTCACAAATAGAACAACATTCTAATAACTTTAGAGGTTCTACGATGATTCTTGAATTTAATACCTGTTCTAAATTTATGGTTTTATTTTTATTAAATGCAGTTTTATTCTTATTTGCCTTCAAATAATTATTTACAGGAACCGTACAAATTTGCTCTTCTGTAGTTCCGTACTTTTTCATATGAATTTTCTTAAAAATAGCACCCCAATAAATCGGTAAAGTAAATTGTCCACGAGATAAATCACTCGATAAAACCTTCCCTAATGTATTTGGCTTTTCAGCACCAATAATTAAGGCAGAATCACAGATTCCCGAGGAGATATACGAAAATCCAGAAATTATTGCATTGGTACCGGAATTACACAAATTATCAAGCCTATGTGAAATCTTTGGTTTGATCCCGAGCATCTCAGCAATTATGCTTGATAAATATTGATCTGAAGAACATGATGAAATTATTACTGCATCTATAAGGTTTCTTGGAAATCCTGTTTCTTTTAATAAATTTACTGCCGATTCTAACGCAATATGGTTGACAGAAATCTCTGTTCCTTTTCTGAATTCACTAGTTTTCCCTCCAACTATAGCAACTTTTCTCACTTAAAATGTTGAGATTAATTCCATAATTGAATTTTCTGGATCGGTTCCAACAGGGTTTATTTGTATTATTGGTAGAGATATTCCACTTTCAGTAAATTCTCTTAAAGACTTCCTACAATCTTCTCTGGTTCCAGATATTGTCAAAGAATTAAGCATCTTATCAGAAACAAAAGTATGAATACTTGAAATTCCATTTTTCTGATATTCCTCAGCAATATTTTGAACTTCTGTATCGAATCCATTACGACGCAAAAATGTATTATAATACTTTCCTACGGCTACATAAAAAGCAAGAGTCTTTGCTGCCCTTAACCTAGCTTTCTCTGGGTTCTTATCAGAGATTGCAGTAATAAATGCACAACAGATTTCAAATCTTTTTTCTCTATTTCTGATACTACTACTACTTTTTAACATCAATTTGTCTTTTATATATTCGACAATTTTTGGTAACTCGTTTTTTGGTCTTAAATAAAGCAAAATACCATTAGCAAATTCACATGAAAGATCTATCATTTTTTTATTAATTGCTGCAGTATAAATAGGCAGATTTTCTCTATCCGGTTTAAATAATATTTTAAAGTCATTTATTTTGTAATATTTTCCTTCAAAATTTACCTTAGATCCTTTCATGACCAATTTTATACATTGAATGTATTCTCTTAATCTTTCAATTGGATTATCAAATTTTATTCCATGCCAATTTTCTACCAAAGCAGGAGTGCTTACACCTAAGCCCAATACTGTTCTTTGATTGGATAGTATATCTAATGTGGATATTCCCATGGCCACTGTTGCAGGAGTTCGTGAATGTATACTTATTATTGCTGTACCAAGTCTGACTCTTTTTGTTACTTGAGATAAAGCACCTAAAGATACGAATGCTTCTCTTCCCCAAGATTCTGGAACCCATAATGAATCTGTATTTTCTTTTTCTTCAATTTTTTTCGCAAATTTTAAAATAGAGTCAATTGATAATAAAGTTCCAATATTATATCCTATTTTATCAATTACTTTCATACTAAATTAGATGATTGAAGTTCCTTGGCAGCTTCATCTATATCTTTATGAGAATCTATGGATCTCCAAAAATTATTTTGGAATCTTATACCTTTTAATTTTCCATCATTAGCCATAGCGGGTAATGCAGTCACTTCTATGTTTCCATTATCTGGTAAATATTCAAATACTTCCTTTGTAAAATAATAAACACCTGCATTTATCCATTTGTCAGGAATTTCAGGTTTTTCATCAAAACCTATTACATTAGAATCATTATCTATATTAACTATCCCAAATGGACTTCTTAATGGTACAAGTGCAATACTAGATATATTCTTAGCAGATAACTTGTGAGGATCTATATTGGTTAAAATATCTCCATTTGTCATAAAGAATCCATCTTCAATTGAGGAATTCAAAAGACTAGAAGTATTTTTTAAAGCACCGCCAGTTCCAAGAGGATTATCTTCTACTACATATCCTAAATTGATACCAAATTTACTACCACTACCAAGATAATCTATTATATTTTCTTTAAGATATCCAACACAAATAATTATTTCTCTAATATTGTGCTTTTTAAACCATTTAATTTGCCATTCCAATATGGGTACATTTAGTACTTCTATCATGGGTTTAGGTCGATCATTTGTTAAAGGTTTTAATCTTTTACCTAAACCGCCGGCAAGTATAACAGCTTTCATCAAAATAAAATCAAGGTGCAGATTATAAAAGATTACCGAATTAAAAATATACAGTTTTTTTATATAAAGAATTATCAATGACTAAAATCAAATAATTTTTTTATAACATTTGAAAATTATATATATATAAATATAAATATCTATATATTTGAAACAAATTATATTCTTAAGTTCTAAAAATAACGCCGCTGATCAGACTCGAACTGATGACCCACTGGTTAACAGCCAGCTAAGCTCTAAAGTGGTACTCACATTAGATTTGCTCTACCATGCTGAGCTACAGCGGCATTCAACTATCATTTTTTTAATCACAATAAAAATGTTTTCTTATTTTAGATTTTCTTGTTATATGAATTTAAAATTACTCATGTTATTGTTGTATAATCAAGAATATTGGAAATAATAATATATCTTTTTAAAAAGCCATTGTAATAAGTTTAAACTATTCTATATAAGTAAAAATCAAAGATTAATACGAATTCTAAAAATAATAGTGTGTTTTATTCTTACAATCCATCTTCTTTTGCATACAAATAAACACCATCTAAAAAGACCCTTTGATCTTTGTTCTTTATTTTTGTAGATGATTCTATGTTTGTAGCAGTTTGAGACACATCCTCTAAACTAGGCCCTTTTACAATAACATCTTCTCCATTTATTACTACTTGGGTATCACCAACAATCTTTGATATTCGCGAAGATCTTTCTCCAAAATAATTCTCAACAATTACTTTTTTATCTTTGACTTTAACAGATATTGGAAAATGAGAAAAGATTATCTTAAGTTTATAAGTAAATCCTGTTTCGACACCTTTTATCATACTAGAAAGAATGCTTTTTACGGTATTTATTAAAGCCAAATCTTTACGGCGCGGACCAGGAGGATGTATCATTATCTTATTCTCCGCAAAAACAAGTTTGATATGAATTTTAGTAAAATCCTTTTTTATTTTACCATTCTTACCTTCAACAATTATAATGTTTCCATCCTTAGTAATTTTGACATTTTCAGGAATTGTAACTTCCCCAAATTGGTTATTTTCTTTACTAGTAGACATAACCGATAAGAACACCTCCTAATCCTTGACTTTGAGCTTCATGATGTGACATTATTCCTTTACTTGTTGATACCACTAATATTCCAAGATTATAGGCCGGTAAGAATTGTCTTTCCCAATTTAAATATTGGTCTTTTTTAACACTATATCTAGGAGTAATAATTCCACATTTGTTTATTTTAGATAATAATTGAATTCTAAATTTCCCCATTCTATTGTCATCAATTTGCTCAAATTCTCCTATGTATCTATATTTTTGCATAACTCTAAGAATTTCACTGGCAAACTTTGATGTAGGAAGTACTAAACATTCATTTTTCCTTCTAACTTCATTATTGTAAAGAGTATTAAATAGATTAGAAACAATATTTAATGCTGGCATTCTAAAACTCTCTCCAAAAAATTATTTTTTTTCCTGTCTATTTTCACGATACTAATTTCCTCCATAATTATTTTCTTTATTTTTTTAATTTTGATATATATATTATTCATATTTTTTGAATCCTATACTATTTGCAATATCTCTAAAACATTGTCGACATACATTTATGTTATATTTTTGAATTAAACCGTTATAGGCTCCACATCTTTTGCACCATCGTGTTCCTTTACCATGGGGAACTTGTTTTCTTCCAGTTTCTGAATATTCACGTGGCTTTGGCATTAAATAACATCAACTCCAAAATTCTTTTGAAAAAAATTAACAGATTCTTCTCTTGTAATCTTGTGGTTTTTGCCAATCTTATCTGGATTTCTTTTCTTTGAAATGCGATAGCCAGGTCTTTTTAATGATATACATACATCCATTCCAAATATTCCTGTATCAGGATTATATTTTATGCCCGGTATATCTATATGTTCTTTGATTCCAATTGAAAGATTTCCATTATTATCAATAGAAGATCTTTTAAGAGAATTTGATTTAGCTAAAAATATTCTCTTTAAAAAGTCAATTGCATTTTGTTTTCTTAAAGTTACCATAGCACCAATTGGTTCTCCTTTATGAATCCCAAAATCTCTGACTGACTTTTTTGCTCCTCTGGGACTAGGTTTTTGACCAGTTAATTCTTCTAATGCCATCTTTGCTCTTTCAAAAGGGTCACCTGACTTTCCAACCCCAATATTTATTACAATTTTTTCAATTTCTATTTTTTTCATTTTTCCATTTGAATCTTGATTTATTTCAGCCATATCATTAACTCACCTTTATTTTGGGACTATTTTCGTTACTTTCACTAATAACCATAATCATATTGATTGGAATTTCTAATATTCGTGATTCTACAAGAATAACAACACGTTTAGGAAGAGAAAATGTGCCTTCTTTTATTTCTTGTATTTTTCCAATTTTTCCAGCATTATCTCCTCTGGTTAATATTGCAAGACAATCTGTTTCTAGTTTTAGGTGTTGAATAGTTTCTATTTCTGGTAATTTAACAAGACAGGTATCACCAACGGAATAAATACTGTTGGAAAGAATAGTTTTACCATCATGGAAACTATATTGTATTTTATTTCCTTTGACAATATTTTTTGTTTTTATCTCTACAAGTTTTATTGCCTTTTCATCTTCAGTTATTTCTATTGGATATAATATAAGTGAATTTTTAGGCACAAATCGATAAAATTGTTGTGAAGGAATTAGCTCAATAGTATCCATCAATCCTACTGCAAAGTTAATATTATATCTAATTACATTATCTACTTTGACTTTACCTTCATCGACAATATTTTTAGCTTCATGCATAGTTTTTGCTACTTTTAATACATCACGTAAAATAGTACCAAGCGGATAAGCATACTTTTGTGAATGTGAGCCAGGATGAACCCTTAGAATAAAACGTCCTTCTTTTCTGTTTATATCCCAAAAAGTTGGAGCTAATTGTCTTTTTACTGTAGTTCTTCCTCCTTTTTTTGTCATTTTTTATTCAGTCTCCATTTGCAATTTTAAACACATTTTAATTTCTAACAGCATGATGATTATTTATCCCCTTTATTATCTTGACTACGTTGAGAGCCAGCTATCTTTTTTGGTTGTTTATGTAGAACATTTTTAACATTCAAATTACGTCTTATCTTTGTTTTAGTTGAAGTTGGTTTTATTTTAATTTCTTTTTTTTCAGTTGGTAAAGATTTTATTTTTCGAATTACATTTCCTCTTTGTTTATCCTGTAAGTTCAATGATGTAATCATAACATTAGAGTAATGTATTGGAATTTTCACTTTGCCTCCTTTAGAAGCTTCCCTTTGAATACCCTCAATAAAAAGCGTAGATCGACCAGTTTTAACTTTCTCTACTTTGCCTTCGACATTTTTATATTCTCCTCTAAGTACCTTGACAGTATCTCCCTGAATTACACGTGCATTTCTCTTATGGTATTCATTTCTTAAATTATCTGCAAGAGGTGAACAAATATTTTTATCGATTTTATGTTTTTTTATATTAATAACAATATTTTTATTTACCATTTCTAATCCCAATATTTTTAAACTATCAATGGCGCCAGATTTGCTATCCTTGGCCATTTTTCCGCTGCTTCAGCAGCAACAGGTCCTTTTATATCAGTTCCTTTAATTTCACCTTCTGGAGTGACTAAAACGGCAGCATTATCTTCAAATGTGACTCGAAGACCACTTAATCTCCTTATAGGATATTTTTGTCTAATTATTACAGCGCCAAAGATTTGTTTTCTTAGTTGAGCAGGACCTTTTTTAACAGTGACACTTACAAGATCTCCTACTGCAGCAGAAGGCATTCTTGAATGGCGACCTTTATATTTTGTAACTTGAGCAATTCTTAGAATTTTCGCACCAGTATTATCCGCACATACAAGTTCTGCGGTAACTGGTAATGCCCTTGTGATATATGGACGAAATTCTGCTGCACCTTTGGCAGAAACTGCTCTCGACTTAGACGCCATCTTTATTGTCTCCTTCGACTACAACAAAAGATACTGTTTTAGATAGAGGCCTACATTCAGCTATTTTTACTTTTTGTCCTTCATTAGCAACAATGCAATCTGGAAGAAAAGCATGAACTTTGGATTTGCTTCTTTCATATCTTTTATATTTTTTAACTAATCTATTATATTCTCTCGAAACAACAATCATCTTTGGAGATTTATTACTCTCTACTATTCCTATGTATAATCTTCCTCGTACTGATAAGCTTCCATGGAAAGGACACAGTTTATCTTCACAAGATTTTTTTGGTAATGAAACCATAAGACCTATATTTCTAACCATATATCACATCATCTCTTTATCTTTAAAATTCTATCTTCTGGTCTACCTATCAACTGATTACCACTTATAAAGCAAGCGTTTGTTTGAAGATAAATAATACATTTATATATTATATTTTTTGCAATTTTTTTAATTCTATTGAATATTTTTATAATAAGCATATTTTTTGTTTCAAAAATAATTTGACCCACTACATTTATAAAATTAGATTGTGAACATTGGCATATTTTTATTTTTAATCCAATCAACTCATGATATAGTATATTTTCGGCAGATCGCATTTTTCTTCTAAACCTTTTTTTCTATTTGTCTCTCATTGATTAGAGTAAGAATTCTAGCAATATCTCTTCTTACCCATCGTATACTAGAACTTTCTTTTTTCAATGTACCTTTAGCTCCTTCTGATCGTAATTTAGATAGATCGGCCTTCAATTCTAATAATTTATCTTCAAGATCATGATCATTCATTTCTCTAAGCGTTGATAACTTTATTCTACTCATTTACTTTTCCTTTACACCTTCTCCTTTTTCCTTTGGGATAGTTTGTTTTACCATTTTATCTTTTATATCTTTTGTTTTAGGGTTTTGTTTAGGATAAGGTTTTTTTAGATTTTGAATATTTTTTTCTGTATTACTTTTTTTTTCTATATTGGTTTTTTGAGTCGAAACCTCTTCTGAAATATTTTGATCAATTTCCTGCTTTGCATTTTGATCTGATTGCGTAACAATATTAGAATCTGTTTCAGTTGTTGATTCTATAAGTTCAAATTCATTTGGCATTTCATTCTTTAAAGCAATTCGTAACTGGATGCCCATTAGACCCATTTTAGTTAACACGTCAGTTATGCCTATTTTGACTATTTTATCTGCCGCATTTCCACTTTTAGGAATCACCCCTACAGAATGTTTTTCAAAATGGGCTCTTTCGCTTCTTAATTTTCCTGCTATGGTAACTTCAACGCCCATTGCACCAGCTCCCATTACTGTATTTATTGTCCACATTGCAGCTCTTCTAAAGGCTGTTCCTCTCTCGATAAGTTGAGCTATTCTATTAGCCATAATTTTGGGATTTAATTCTGGAACTTCAATTTCCATCACAGAAACTTGAGGATTGTTTAGACCAAATTTTTGCTCCAACTTAGATGTAAGATCTTTTATGCCTGCGCCTTTTCTTCCTATTACTAATCCAGGACGAGTTACATACAATGTTATTCTAGTTCCAATAGGTGTTTTTTGTATATCAACTCCACCATATCCTGTCTCTCTCAGCGACTGTTTTAGATATTCATCTAGTTCCATATTTTTGTAATTATTAGACATTACATTTTTTGCTGCATTCATTCTGATATTGTACCTTCTTGTGCGACCATTTCAACATGTACAAGAGTATCAAACTTTGGGCTTGCTCTTCCCATAGCACGGGGAGTAAATCTCTTTAATCGAGTACCTTTATGAACTACGATATTTATAATTTTTAACCTGTCAAGATCCATACCTTTGTATTCTGCATTGCTTTCTAGATTATCCAAAAGTTTTAGAAATTCATGTGTTGCTTTTGATGGAAATCGACCTGCACTAAATCCATCACGAATATTAGAGCGATGGGCAACTTCATTATTATGCCTTCGAAATGGCACAGCTATTTCTTTTCGTAAAACTGATTCAAGAAAATCTCTTGCTTTCTCAATAGAAAGATTCTTAATTGCTAAAGAAATCTCACGGGCATGTTTATGAGAAATATCCTTTTCTCTAATAGCGGATCGTACTTGTCTACTTTTATCAAAATTTTTATATGCATAAGAATAATTCGGCATAACTCAATCACTTTAAAGGAACATACAAACTGGATCTAGATGATCCAACTCCTGGTGAACCATGTTGTACTCTTCTATTTGTAATAGCATATTCTCCTAAATAATGTCCTACCATTTCAGGCTTAATAGTAACATCAAAAAATTCTTTACCATTATGTACACTAATTGGCAGACCTATCATATCAGGCAAGATAATCATATCCCGAACATGTGTTTTTAATTTATTCTTTAACTTGCCATCACGTGCAAGTTTAATCTCTTCTCTTAACTTTCGTTTCTGATCATTCATATATTTTCCAACTCTTTTATTCAAAGACCTTCTTTGTCTTGCATTCAATAATGGTAAGAGTGATTCTATCGATATCGATTTTAATTGATCTTGATTATAACCTCTAAATTTAAATTCCCTAACCAATACGAATTATACCTCCAATGGCTTATTTTTAAATCTACCGAGAATAATTTGTTTCAACATATTAAACCAATCCAAGTTTTGTAGCCAAATCCCTGGCAGAATCTAAATCCTTGAACTTGGCAAATGCTTTTTTTCCATCTATTGTCCTTGCAGTATTAACTTCAACTATTTCTGCTTCGTAAAGATCATGTAATTCTTGTTTTATAGATTTTTTATCTGCTATTTCATCTACAATAAATGTTAATTTTTTTTCTTTTTCTATTAAATTAAAGGACTTTTCTGTCATATATGGTTCAATAATTAATGGTTTTTCATTTTCTAAGTCTGAATTTTTCCTTGTTTGCTTAACAGATCTTGATGATTTTAAAGTAGCTAAATTTTTCTTCATTAATTATTCATCTCTATATTTATACTTGAAGTCGATTTTAAAGTGTTTAGTTCTTTAATAGCATTTTCAGAAAAAATAGTCAATCTTGCGGGTTTTGAACCAGGAGCGAGATCTAGTACACTAACTGATTTAACTGTTTTTACTGCAATTCCAGGGAGAGAATTATTTAATCTTCCTATATTGTCATCATTACTAACAATTATTAAGACACTTAATGCTGATCTTCTATTTGTGCCACTTTTATGTACAGATTTTATTCGACGAGTATATGTACGTTTTAAATCATCTTCAAATCCTAATTTCATAAGAATTTTCTCCAAGTCTTTTGATTTTATTACTGATTCAATTTCATTTGAAACAACTATTGGTAATTGTATACTATTACTTAAATGATGGCCACGTTTTCTAACCAAATCAGCGTTACCTGTTGCTGCAATAGCAGAACATAAAGCTAATAATTTTTCTTTTTTATTTACTTTTTTATATATTTTTTTCCATGAGACAGGAGGATGAGCAAGTCTACCATGTCTAACGCCTGCTACACCAGCCGCCTGACCTGCTCTTGGAAAACCTTCTCCTTTTGCCCTAGCCAATCTTGCAATTCCTAATCCAGTATTGCGAGATTCTGCACTAACCATTTGTCCAGCAGCAGGATATCTGCCTTGTTTCTGAAATGAATATGAATTGAGATTATTGTAAACTTTTTGAATAACTTCAGGGCGATACGGAGTTTTGAAAACCATTGGTAGATCTATAGTATTTTGATTACTGCCATCCATCTCTAAAATTTTTACTACACTCATTTTGCAATTACCTCAATAACTTTAGGTTCAAGAACCTTTTTAGTAATATTTCTTATAGGGTGCCTCATTTTAACTAATCTTTTTGGTACTCCTGGAACTGATCCCCTTACTACAATATAATCCGTATTAATTAATCCAAAATGTTTAAATCCACCTGGAGGATTAATTGAAATTTTTTTAGGTTGTGCTGGTGTTTGGATTGTACTATCAGCAGAAGATACCATCAATATTCTTTTATTATATTCAGTTCTTTGATGAAAACCTCTTTGTCCTTGCCTTGCGACAGAATACATAACTACAGCAGGAGAGATAGGACCCAATGTTCCTACAGCTCTTACAGTTTTTCGAGATTTATGTTGTTTTCGCTTTACACCAAAACGAGTGATTGGACCCTCAATTCCTTTGCCACGAGTGATTCCTGATACATCTATAAATTGACCATTTTGAAAAACATCTGAAATTTTAATTTCTTTTCCTAAAATTTCTTTCAAATATTGATATTTTGTTTGAATATCTTTTCCTGATACACCTATTTCAAAAACAAATGGTTTTTTCTGAGATAGATTTGCTTTTTTAGGCGAAACTGATACAACTGCAAAAATAGAAGAAATAGAATCAAAAGATGATTCTATGACTTCAAAGGATTTTTCATTATATTTCGTCTTAAATTTTCTTTCTAATTCTTTCGGTAAATCTTTTGAAAAAGCATCGATAACAGCCTTTTCTCCATAAGCATCTTTTTTATAACATCTTATACCAATTATATTAATAGGCGGTGTTGAAATCACTGTTGATTGATTATCTAGTTGTTTACCAAAATTAGGAGTTTTTTCTTTATCATCTGTTGTCATAACTTGAATCTGACCTGCCTTAAACCCTGCAAAACCTAAAAGAGAACTATTCTCAGAGTGTTCAGGCCAATTCCTTACTTTAGCTTCAAGACTCTTGGCTCTAATTCTAGGATAAAACGCTAGACTTCCTCTTCTTGGAGCACTATACTTTCTATGACCCATGGATACAGCAAAAAACTTTCTGATCCCATTAATAAATTTATATCTTTTATAATTCATAGTTAAGTAATGGTATTTTCATTAGTTATAGAAAATATATTTAATTGAAGCAAAGACAATAAATTTCTTTATGTCAATTAGTTTAGAAAATGATTAAAGATTGTTAAAGTTCCTAGAAGAGCTTCTTCTAATCTTATAGTATCAGTCTTTTGGTGAGGAAATATATTAAGATACATGGAATTATTTATTTTTTGAAAATTAGGATAGATATCACTAATTCCTTTGCTAGGGGAACCAAAAACAATTAATAAAGTTTCAAATTTTTTTATGATCTCTTTAAATTGAGATTCTATATTTTTGAAAATTATTCCTTTTTTTGATGTAAATACAACAAATGTTTTTGGATCAAGCTTTCTTAGAAATTCATCAATTGAATTAATACTCAATATATCATAACCCAAATATTCTTTGTCTATCTCAATTTCATTTGCTTTAATAGCTTTTAGATTGGGATAAGAATCAATAAATTTAACAATTATCTTTTGACCATCAATTCCTTGTCCTAAAAATGGAATAGGAAAATCTAGACCTACATCTATATAATATTCATAATTTTTCTTTCTCAAATCTAGGATAAATTTTTTATTGTTATTGATTTTATTGCTAAATATTTTATTAAGAAGAGAATTTCTATGATAAACAAGTCCTATTCTTAATTCACCTGCCTTTACTTCACTAAGTTTAACTTTTTTTTTATGTTGTGGTGCTCTTATAGGTGGAAGAAGACCAATATATGATAATTCATCATTTAATGGATAAATTAACTTTCGCAGATATTGTGGGGTATTTAGAAAGTCAAGAATTAGTTTCATCAGTAATTTATCTGAATTCATATTTTTAGTAGTTGGATCTTTATATATGATAATTTTTTTAACACCGAAAATAGAAAACGCCCGAGCAAATCTCCCAATTTTTATTGTTTTTTCTCTCAAATTCTTCTCATCAGATAGTGAAGAATCTGGTATAGCCACAAAAATTCTAAATTTTCTATTCATTCATTTACTAATTGATTAATCAAACCATTGAGGTAATTATTAGCACCGAAAAAAACATTTCTTAAAATGCCTTTTCTATCAACCAGTATTGCAGAAGGAGTACCTTGTAGTTTATATTCGTCAAAAGTTAGAGCTGAATATTTTTTGTTTTCAAGATAATGTTTTACTCTATCAAATAAAATTTTCTTATCTGATTCACTATAAGAATTATAATTTGGGATATTAGCCTCAATAAAATCAAGGATATGGACATCAGAAAAGGTGGGAGTATTTTTACGCAAAATATCCATAGCAATAGGGAACGGAATTTTATAATTAAGTTTATTCCCTTCGTGTAATTGTCCATATTGGCTGAGTGCATTTAGTGTTTCACCAATTACTTGTCCGGAAGACAACAATAATCTTAAATTATCTATAGTATTTTTATCATAATCTTCAAAAGCAGTAGCCAATCCTAAGACAATAACATCATCTCTACTGTAATTTTTGTAAATTTCTATTGTCTTTGGGATTCCATACATAAAGCATCCCGGACAATTTACTTGAAAGACTTCAACGAGAACTACTTTTCCAATATTTTTATCAATATTAGTTGGTAAACCCTGAACCCACTCCGCAACGTGTAGATTAGGAGCTTTAGAACTAGGTTTGACTGTCAATTTAAATCAATAAAGTAAAAACATTATAATATATTAATTAGAATTATTTTTCTTTTGAATTTGTAGGATTTTCTTTTGCCATTTTTGCAAATCTATCAATTTCTTCTTCAGTTACTTTTCTCATAATTTTACTTTCATTTTCAATGAGGGACATCTTTATATGAGAAATTCCAGCCTTTTCTTCGCTTACTAAATAAATTGATTCTAAAGCTAATTTTCCTGCTTCTTCTAATGGAAGATCGTTTCCATAATATTTTTCTAAAAATTCATTTACTTGATCGCTTCCTTGGCCAATAGCAATTGCATCATAGCCTATAAAGGTCCCACTAGGGTCAGTTAAAAATAACTCCCCACCTGTTTTATCAACTCCTGCTATAATTAATGCAACTCCAAAAGGTCGTACTCCTGCATATTGAGTTAATTGTTGAGACATGTCTGCAATATTTTTTGCAACTATTTCTACATCTACTGGTTCATCATAAATTAACTTATTACTTTGAGCGAAAAATCTAGCATGATCAACTTGAGCTCTTGCATCAGGAATATAACCTGCTGCAGCTACACCAATGTGATCATCAATTTGAAAGATCTTTTGAGTGACATTAGAAATTTGTAATTTTCTTGTTTTTTCTTCTACTGCCAAAAGGACTCCATCATTACATTTTATTCCTATAGCTAGAGTACCTCTCCTTACTGTCTCAATTGCATACTCAACCTGATATAATCTTCCATCAGGAGAAAATACTGTTATAGCTCTATCATAACCTGCTGCTGCTGGTAACAATTCGATATTACTACTTTGTAGTGTTTAATTTAAATTTACCTTATTAACACACCTTCTTAAATAATGGTATCTGATGAAATTGAATTTTATGGTCATCCAAATGTTCTAGCAACTCATCCAAGAACAATAGAGATTACCAAAGATGATTATCTTACAGAAGAGGGAAATTGTATTATCGGAATTAAAGCTAATAAGGCTTGCAATAGTTTACATCCTGAATTACAAAAATTGATAACTACTGATAACATTCCAATAAAATTAGAGATAATTGTTGGAGACGACATATTTCGAAATAAATGGATTTGGAAATAGGAACCTTAAACTAATAAATCAACAGGATATTGTTATTAGAACTAGTAATTTTGTATGTTCACGAACTGCTTCAGTAAAGTGTGATAAAGCATCTATTCATATACCACGAGAAATAATATCAAAATTACAAAATCCAAATACCAGGGGAGTTTTAAGAATCTCAGCAAATGATTTTTGAAGAATAACGAAAAATTCAATTAGATTATTCAAATTTATTTCCTGTTATTTTTTCATAAGAATAAATATATCTGTCGAAAATTTTTTTGATTATAGATAAAGGTAATTGTGGAGGTTTAGGTTTTTGATTATATAAATTATATTCATTAACTTTTTGTTTAAATCCGATTTTGGTAAGCCAATCTCTTAGAATTTGTTTATCATAGCTTTCTTGAACTAATCCTTTCTGATAATTATCTTTATTCCAAATTCGATATTCGTCCGGGCCAAGCGAATCTCCCAAGATTATTTCGCCTTTCTTATTAAAACCAAACTCAAATTTTACATCTGCAATTATAAAACCTGCAGTCTCTATGATTTGACTCATCTCCTGATAAAGTTTTATAGATTTATTTCTCAAATAATTAAAATCATTTTCTGATACAAGATTAGAGGAAATAATTTTACTTTTAGAAATAGGAAGATCATGGTCTAATGATTTTGTAGTAGGATCAAATAATGGTTCTGATAATTTAGTAGCTATTATTGCATCAAAACCAGGAGATAAAATGTGAAAGTCAGGTGAAGTAAGCATATCAATTTTATTATTGTTGTATCGGTCAACTAGACTACCATAAAAATAACCACGTACTATACATTCAATAGGAATCATTGATAGTTTTTCTACTAACATTTTGTTGTTGTCAAATGTTTTTATCATATGGTTATCAACATTGAGACTATCAAACCAAAACTTTGCAAATTTACACAAGATTTCTCCTTTTCTTGGAATTTCTTGTTCCATTACAACATCAAATGCAGATATTCTATTTGAAAAAACAAATAAGAGATTATTATCATTATCATTACAATACTGATAAACATCTTTGACTTTTCCTTTATGTATTAATTTCAATTATACTAAACATGATAAAAAAATATATTTTTATAATTATCTATAATACAAAAAATTTATAAATAATATGATTTTTCCCAAGGAAAAAAATAATCATAAAGGTACTGGTATTCCTTCAAAAACCAATTCTTATTTTTTTACCTTTTATCAAATTTTGATTATAGCATATACAACTGGAATATTATGGTTGAGACGGAACCCTCTCTCCTTAATTTTTTCTGCAATAACTCCTTTTTCTTTACTATTTGTTTTATTCATCATCAGTGATGGGAAATATACCCAATTTGCTATAAGCGGAAGTTTGGTCATGGCTTTAGTAGGATATGGTTTAGCATTGGGACAAGATATTGCATATTATAAAACAGAATATAAAATACAGGATATGTTTGTAGCATCTCCTGTATCGCCATTAACCTATATGACAGGTTTAGCATTATCGGAGATTTTATTTGGATTGCCAGCACTTCTAATTTTGTTATTTTTAGTTTTTTATCTTGGGGCTACGTTAGTTTACATTCCATTACTTATCTTTATAATACTAATTGTATGGATCTCTACTTCTAGTATGGGTTTCTTTTTATCTTCCCATATGTTATATATGAAAAATGCAACCCAGATTATCTCTTTTGTTAATATTTTTTTAGCTATTTTGCCGCCTGTATTTTATCCAATTTCTAAGCTCCCCGAAATTCTTCAATATGTTTCCTATATTGTACCTACAACTCATGCTTCCTTGATGATTCAATATGCAATGGGATTTGATACACCTCAAAATTGGTCCTTATTGGTTGGGATATCAGTACAGTTAGTATATGCTATGGCATTTCTAATCTTAGCAAAAGCTCGTGCACTATGGCGAGAAACTTAGCTTTAGTCTTGATGAACTAATAGGTCATGGTGGGATTTGGACCCACGACCTAAGGTTTACAAAACCTTCGCTCTGGCCAGGCTGAGCTACATGACCTTGCACTTATCGACCTTTTTATTATCACACTATAATTAATTCTTTGCCAATAATTACAATATATTTAAGTAATTATAATTTTAGAAATCATTATTGATAAATCAAGAATTTAAGGTTATTGTTACAATAGAAAATAAACCTTTTTTAAATGACCCTGAAGGAGAAACAATATATCGAGAGTTACTTTTAAAAAATAATTATGGGAATATTAAATCAGTTAGAACTGCTAAGGTATTAAAATTAATTATAAGTGCAAAGAATTCAACGGAAGCAGTATTAAACATAAGAAAAATGTGTGAAGATTTGAGAATATTTAATCCTCTTGTTAGCAATTGTCAAGTTAATGTAATGTATGACAAAGAGGAAGCAAATAAAGATGTTTGAAAAGATAAGTATCTATAATTATAGATCAATAATTACAATATTAATAAATTCTAATTTATTGTGATGGATGATATGAAACTGCTCTATTTAAAAGTAAAATAGTGCGCAAATGTTTAGCTAGGTCAGTTACAGTAATTATTCCAACTAATTTTCCATTATCGATAATAGGTAACCGTCTTATCCTGTTATTTACCATTCTTTGAACTGCAACATCGATTGAAGTATCAGGTGAAGCAGAAGTTCTTATTTTAGACATCATATCGCCTACTTTTACATTAGATAATTTTAATTCTTTGATGAAAACCTTTTTGATAAAGTCTCTTTCTGTAATTATTCCAATTGGTTGATCATCCGATAAAACAATTAATGAGCTTACTCCCTTTTCACTCATTAATTGTGCAGCTTTTAACGCAGTATCTTTTTCAGAGATTGTGAGGAGATCTTTGGTCATTATGTCTCTTACTAATTCATCCATGGCAATGAAATATATTATAAAAAGGAAAACCTTATAATTCTATCAATTAAATTAAATTAATAGAATAAAAATTTAAATTACCTTTTTATAGATCCAAAAATATTAATTCATATCAAATCACTTTTTAACTAGAATAGAATGTTAACAATTGGAATCCCTATATTTCCTGGAAGTAATTGTGACAGAGATATCTATTATGTATTAACCAATATCTACAAGGTAAAAGCAGATCTTATTTGGCATAAAAAAGACAATATAAAAAATTATGATGCAATAATCCTTCCAGGTGGGTTCTCTTTTGGTGATAGGTTAAGAGCAGGAATTATAGCAGCTCATAGTCCGATAATCAAAGAAGTTAAAAGACTTGGGAATCAAGGAGTACCTATCTTAGGGATTTGTAATGGATTCCAAATCTTAGTAGAGTCGGATTTATTACCTGGTGCTTTAATCAAAAATAATTCTCTGAAATTTATTTGTAAATGGACAGATCTTCAAGTTAGAAATATTGATACTCCTTTTACATTATCGTTTCAAAAAAATGAAATATTCAAAATTCCAATTGCTAACGGAGAGGGAAGGTACATTTTAAATGAAGACCAATTAAAAGAAGTTAGAAAAAAAAATCAAATCGTTTTTAGTTATTATAATGATGATCCTCATGGATCTATGGAATCTATTGCAGGAATTTGTAATGATTCGGGTAATATTGTCGGAATGATGCCCCATCCTGAACGAACATGTCAAAGTGAATTAGAAACATTTGGATTAACAAGTAAAGCTATGAGAATTTTTGATTCATTAATGAATTTTCTAAAAAAATAAGCTCATAAATAGTAAAATCTATAATTTTGATCATTTGGAAATATTAACTAAAGCAGAATTAAAATATCTTACAAAAGAATTAAAACGTGAACCCAATTCTATAGAAAAGGAGATTGTTGGTGCACAATGGTCAGAACATTGTTCATATAAATCCTCTAAAAAATATATTAAACTACTTCCAAGCAAAGGAGACCGAATCTTAGTTGGCCCTGGTTATGATGCAGGAGTTATCGATGTTGGAAATGGCGAAGTAATTACCATACATATTGAAAGTCATAATCATCCATCTGCTGTCGAACCATATGGCGGTGCAGCGACTGGGGTCGGAGGTATAATTCGTGATATTATTTCTATGGGAACTATACCTATTGCTTTACTAAATGCACTAAGATTTAGTCCCATTAGTTCACCTATTTTTCATAATAATATCAAACCTTCTATTGATGAAAATAATAGATTGTATTCACACTCTAGATGGTTATTAAAAAATGTAGTAAGAGGAATAGCAGATTATGGAAATTGTATAGGAATTCCAACCATTGGGGGAGAGATAGAATTTGATGACTCTTTTGAGAATTATTGTTTGGTAGATGTAGCATCGATAGGATTTGGAAAAAAAGATAAGCTAATACAAAATGTTGTTCAAGCAAATGATATTCTCATTTTAGCAGGCAGCCTCACAGGAAGAGATGGAATTCATGGTGCGTCCTTTGCCTCAAAAGAATTGGAACAAGAAAACAGATCTGCAGTGCAAATTCCAGATCCCTTCATGGAAAAGTTATTGATTGATGTGACAAGAGAAGCTATTGAAAAAGATGTATTAAAAGCGGTAAAAGACTTAGGAGGAGGAGGGTTATCTTGTTGTCTTTCTGAAACTTCTGCTAACCTAGACAAAGGCTTTGACATAGATGTCTCTAAAGTTCCAATAAAATATCATGATATGAATCCGACAGAAATTATGATTTCCGAATCACAAGAAAGAATGTTATATATTACAAGTAAAAATAAATTTAGAAAATTTGCAAAAATTCTCAAAAAATATGAAGTTCCTTTTGCAATAATTGGCAAAGTTAAGAATCATAAAAACCTGATAATATACAAAGATAAAAAAACTATTGCAAATATGCCTTCACATTTGATAGCTTATGCTCCATTATTGAATCGAAAAAGTGCTAAGCCCACATATATTGATGATTTGAGGTTAAAGAAAATTTCGCTAAAGATTCCAAAAGATTTGAATATGGCAGTTCTTAATATGTTATCAAATCCAACTATTGCCTTCAAGAATTGGATTTTTCAACAATTTGATCAAGAGATAGGATTAAGGACCATTCTTAAGCCAGGTATTACTGATTCTGCAGTTTTGAAATTAAATACTAATAAATTTCTTTCAGCAAAGCTGGATGGAAATTCTAAATTATGTTTCCACGATCCATATCAAGGTACTTTGTCCTGTCTTTCAGAAGGCCGAGCAAATATAATATGCTCTGGTGGAATGCCTATAGGAATAGTTGATCATTTGCAATTTGGTAATCCTGAAAATCCCGAAATCTTTTGGACATTTCAAAAAAGTATAAAAGCTATTATTGATTTTAGTAAATTCAATAAAATTCCCGTAGTAGGAGGCAAGGTTAGTTTTTATAATGAAACTAAACATGGACCGATTAAGCCTTCACCAATTATAGGAATGATTGGATTAATAGAAGACAAAAATCATATTTCAAAAGCATTTCCGAATAATGACGATTCATTATATATTATAGGAAACACATTTGATGAAATGGGAGGATCGGAATATTATCAATATTTGAATGGAATTATAGGCGGATCTGTTCCTCAATTGAATTTACATGCTGATTCTATAAATTCGAATCTAATATTAAAAGTAATTAAAAAGGGATTGATTAGTTGTGCTCATGATTGTTCAAAGGGAGGCCTCTCTATTGCCTTGTCAGAAATGGCAATTGGTGGTAATTGTGGAATAGAGATCAGTTTAGATAAAATTCCTAATAATTGTAAAAGATTAGATAATCTTCTATTTTCGGAAGCTCCTTCTAGATTTATTATAGGAACAAAATATGAAGATAAAATTGAAAAGGAATTGTCTAATTGTAAAAATTTAGAATATTCCAAAATTGGAAAAGTCGTAGCATCTCCAGACAGAATAATATTCAATCAAAACAATAAGAAAATTATTAATATTGAAGTAGAAATTGCAAAAAAATATTATGAAAATATTTCCAAAATAATGGAAAGTTATTGAATTTAAATAACGAATGTACAAAGGAAATAAATAATTTACTACTAAGACATAGGATTAAAATATTTTAATTGAATAATAATGGTGTATTGTAAATGGTAAGGGAAAATTGTGGTGTTGTTGGAGTTTTTTCTCTCGATCGACATAATGTAATTCCAATTCTTATTGATTCCTTACGTGCTCTACAACATAGAGGTCAAGAATCATGGGGTATAGCCGTTCCTAATAAAAAACCATTCAAACAATTAGGTTTGGTTTCTAGTTATGCAGATAATTTTAAAACTATAATTGGAAAGTTTAAATCAAATGCTGCGATAGGTCATGTCAGATATTCTACCTTTGGCAAGAGTACAATAGAGAATGCTCAACCATTAAAAGTCAAAGATCTATGTATTGCACATAATGGAACAATTGCAAATGTTGAAGAATTGGCAAGTATGGTTGGAGGATGTACCTTTACACCTCAAACCATGAGTGATACGCTAATAGCAGCTAAAAGACTTGTAGAGCATCTTTCTAATACAATGAATATAAAAGATTCAATTAAAATTCTAAAGCAAGAGATGATTGGTTCCTTTTGTTTTACCTTTTTGACTGATAAAGGATTGGTTTATGCAGCAAGAGATACAAAAGGCTTCAGACCATTGGTTTTAGGTTTTCAAAAAGAAACAAATACCTATATTATTGCATCAGAATCTTGTGCTTTTTCTGCAGTAGGTGCTTACTTAGTAAGAGATATAGAACCAGGAGAATTAATCAAACTAAGTACAAATGGCTTAGAGAGTGAAAGATTTTCATCCGAAAAGCCACATGCGCATTGTGCTTTTGAATATACTTATTTTGCTCATCCTGTGAGTATAATGGAAGGAGTCAATATTTATGCAGCTAGAAAAAGAATGGGTGAATTTTTAGGTAAAATGTTTCCAATTGATTCAGCTGACATAGTAATTCCGGTACCGGATTCAGCAAGACCTGCTGCATTAGGTTATGCTCAAGAGACAGGCATACCTTTTGATGAAGGGTTAGTTAAAGATAGACATATTAATAAAGGTGCCTTGAGAAGTTTTATAGAACCTTATCAATCAGATAGAGTTGAAATAAATAAAGGAATCCTTCCTATTAAAGACATTATCAATCACAAAAACGTTGTAGTGATAGATGATAGTATAATCAGAGGAACAAGTTCAAAATCTATTATTCGAACTCTAAGAAATGCTGGAGCTAACAAAATCTATATGATAGTTACCTATCCTCCAGTAAGATTTCCTTGTTATGCAGGAATTGATTTTCCATCAATGGATGAACTATTGGCAAATCAAAAAATTTTAAAAGATGGAAAAGAAATAGAACTTAATACAAAAGTAAGTAAATTAATTGGCGCAGATAAAGTTTTTTATAATAATACTTCTAATCTTGCTAAAGCAATAGGAATACAAGAAGAAGAGTTATGTTTTACTTGCTCAACTGGAAATTATAGCCCTCTAGGAATCACACCAAAGTTTAGAACAAGAAAAGAAGTCAAAGGGGAAGGAAATTAATTACTATAAGAAATTTAAAATTGTATAGAATAAATCAATATTGTAGTCTGAATTTTTTATGCCTTCATTAATTAAAGCTTTTGCAATTGATATTGATGGTACCTTGACTGAGAATGGTGGTGGAATTATTTATCTTCCTGCTCTCCAGAATCTTAGAACTTTAGAAAAATTAGGATATAGAATTATTTATGTGACTGGACGATCTTCAATTGAAGCTTATATATTATCAGTATTTGGAGGGACTACAAAAATTGCTGTAGGAGAAAATGGTGGAGCCGTTACTCTAAGCCCTACAGAGCATATTCTTCTAGGAAATAAAGAAAAATGCATTATCGGATATAATATTTTAAAAAGAAAAATTGAAAATGTTAAAATGAAAAATGTTTTTGATCGTAAGACAGAGATTGTCCTAGAGAGAACTTTTGATATTGATAAAGGTAAGAAAATCCTTAAAGAAAATAATTTAGATCTCGATATACATGATAGTAAATATTCTTTTCATATTAATAATAAGGGAATCAATAAAGCTAGAGGTCTTGCAAAAGCATTAGATATTTTAGAAATAAAACCTTCCGAAACAGTAACAATTGGGGATAGTGAAACTGATATTCCTTTGTTTGAATTTTGTGGTTTTAGTATTGCGTTAAATCATTCAGATAAAATTGTAAAATCAAAAGCCAACCATGTTGTCTCCGGAAAAGAGGGAAAAGGCTTAGTTGAGGCATTAGATTATATTGCGCTCAATTTTTTTGGTAAAAATGCTATCAAATGAGCCTAAAAGAGGTAATCAATGAAATCAGAAAAATAGTTAATAGATCACTTTTAGATTTAAAATATGACGCCATTAGCTATGATGTGTCAGAACCTCCAAAAACTGAATTTGGCGATTTAACAACAAATATTGCTTTTTTATTGGGTAAAAAAAACCATAAAAAACCTTATGAAATTGCTAAAGAACTTGTTTACAATTCTATTAATATCCAATTAAAAAATATAGATAAAGATTCTTTGATATTAAATGCAGAGGCTCATCCTTCAGGACACATTAATTTTAATATTAATTATAAAAATTTCAATAAATTCATATTAGAAATTGTTAAACAAGATAACCTCTCGTTTCCAGATATAGGAAAAAATTCTAAAATAATCATTGAACATACAAGTGTAAATCCTAATAAAGCGTTACATATTGGACATCTTAGAAATGTTGTATTGGGTGATTCATTATATAGATTATTTAAATTAACCAATCATGAAATCATTGTATTAAATTATATAGATGATTCTGGAGTTCAAGTTGCGGATCTCATTGTAGCATTTAAATTTGCTGGTTTTAATTCTGAAAATATTGATAAATCCATTAAATTTGACCAATATTGTGGCGATATATATGTTAAAATGAATGAATTGTATAATACAAACTTGGATTTAATTGAAAAAAGAAAATTTGTTATTAAAGAGATTGAAAAAGGAGATACAGACATAGCAGAATTTACAAACTTTATAGTCGAGAAAATAGTTAAACAGCAACTTTTAACTTGCTGGAGAGTCAAAGCTAGATATGATTTACTTATTATTGAATCACAAATTTTATTATCAAAACTTTGGAAAAATACATTTAATCTTTTAAAAGACAATAATATTATCAATTTTTCAAGTGAAGGTAAAAATATCAATTGTTGGGTAATTAAAGATGAAAATAATGAAGAAAAGGTAGTAGTAAGAAGTGATCGAACTGTTACTTATATTGCAAAAGATATCTCATTTGCAGTATGGAAATTAAATCTAGTGAAAGATCCCTTTACTTATAAAAAATTCTCTATACAGTGGGACAATTCTATTCTATGGAAAACTATGTTAAAATCAGAAAGTGAAGATAATCTCCTTAACAATGATAAGTTATTTGCTATTGAACAAAAACCTACTATGGTTATAACAATAATAGATTCAAGACAAGCACGATTACAAAAAATTATTTCAAATATTATAGAGAAGATTGATGATACTAATAATAAAAAATATATATATCTGGGTTATGAGGCAGTTGCTCTTAGTCATGAAACAGTTCAGTCTATTGGATTTGAGTTAGAAAAAATAAATAAGAAAATTATTCATATGTCAGGTAGAAAAGGGATCTTTATAAATGCAGATATTATTTTGGATGAATTATACAAAAAGGCTTATTCTGAAATTAAGAAACGAAATCCTAATTGGAATGACTCTATTACAGATAAAATTGCTGAAGGAATTGCAGTGTCAGCAATTAGATATAATCTTATAAAACAAGATTTAGATAAGATGATAACTTTTGATATGAAAGAAGCACTTAATCTTGAGGGGGATACTTCATTATATTTACAGTATTCATTTGCTCGTGCTATCAGAATTTTAGAAAAGGGTAATGAGTTCTTACCACAATTCGTCCTGGGTAAAACAAATACAGATATAAAACTTGATGTCTTGAATCACAAAACTGAAATTGATCTTATTAAAGAAATATCAAAGTTTAATATAGTTATAGAAGAAGCTATATATTCCTTAAATCCAAAGGTTATAGCAAAATATGCAAATAAATTATCCACTAAATTTAATTCTTTTTATGAAAGCTTACCTGTTCTATGTGATGATTCCTTCTTAAAAGTCGGTAGACTACTACTTGTAAAAGTATTTGTAATTGTGTTAACGAATCTTTTTGATTTATTAGGAATACAAACACTCTCAAGAATATAAAACAATTAAAAATATAATTTTCTTCTTATAACAAATATTAATTGAGAATTATTTAAAAATAAAAGTTATGAAAATCAGTGTCGGTAGTTACGTCTTACTTTATCATACAGTTAACAAAAAATGGTTGATTAAAGTAGAAGAAGAAAAAAAAATGCATACTCACCTTGGAATAATTGATATTTCTTCTATAATCGGATTAGAATATGGAATGACAATAAAAACTAGTTTAGATAAAAAAATTTACTTAATTCAACCAACCATCTATGATTATATTATGAAGTCTGAAAGAAATACACAAATTGTTTATCCTAAAGATTTAGGTTATATAGCTATACGAAGTGGCATTCAGAATGGATCAAAAGTATTAGAAATAGGAACTGGAAGCGGAGCTTTAACAACATTTTTAGCGAGCATAGTAAAACCTAATGGACACGTATACACATATGATATTAATCCAGAATTTATGAAAATAGCAAAAAAAAATCTTGTTAAATCAAAGATGGATGAATATGTAACAATGACAGAATATGATATTCGAAATGGTATCAGTTTACAAGAATTTGATGCAGCGATTATTGACCTCGGAGACCCTTGGACTGTAGTAGAACATGTCTATAAAGTATTAAAAGGAAGTGGTGCTTTTCTGGCTATATGTCCTACAATGAATCAAGCTGAAAAAACTGCAATTTCATTAAAAAATAACTATTTTACTGATATTGAATGTGTCGAAATTCTAATTCGTAATATTGAAGCACGAGAAGGAATGACAAGGCCATCAATGAGAATGATTGGGCATACAACTTATCTTATTTTTGCTAGAAAAATACAAAAAACCATAGATTCGGAAAAAGACGATTACTTAAAACTAAAATAAAGAAAAAAATATTTTATTGATATATTAAATTTAAATTGGTATTCAAAAGATGTTAATAGTCACTTTTATCCGCCATCTTTTCCATCATATAATTTTGTCCACTAGTATATTCACCTTGTGATTTTGTCATTCCACTATGATGAAATTTAAACATCATTTCTTCTATTGTCATTTTTTTGGTTTTTAAAATTTCGCCAGTTCCTACATCTGTAATTACTTTTGTTACTTCATTTTGATTATCAAGTAAATATATAATATATACTAGATATCCTTTAACCGGATGAATAAACGCAGCTACAGCCGAAGTATCATTACCAATAGTGGTTTCTGCCTTAGTAATGGCCTCAGATAAACTAATCTTAATCAAAGGATCAAAAGATTCTCTAATAACCTTTGTTATATCCACTGATCCAGTCCAATTTGAGTTTAGACTATCGGTAGTAGTATTTTTGTTTGTTTCTATTTGCATTATATCTTTCTTTAATTGTTGCCCACTTACATCTATTGAAAGTTCATTGTGTGCAAAGTAAAAAAAGCTTACAAACAATGTACTAGCAAGCATAACCAACAATGGTTGCTTATAGAAGACTTTATTCATATCAAATACATGATTATACGATTATAAAAATTTTCAATCTAAATTAACAAAAGATAACTATGGGTATAGACTCATTGAAATTAGAGTTTTCCAAGAGCAATCTTCAAAAACATATGGATTATAGCCTTTCATGTTGACTTTATTGGAAACTCTTTTGGACAAATATAAACCAAGCGAACCAAGTATTTTCCATAATTTACTATTAGGTTTAGAGATAAAGGAGTCTAACGCCCATTTTACCAAAGAATATTTCGATGGATGGTGAAGCAATACATAATTCAACAGTTGATCTTTTGAAGCAGATAATATATAATGAGCATGTTCAAAAAGTTCTTCTTTAAAAGCTAATTCAGCTTTCAATATTTTAGATTTTCTTTTTAGCATCTCTTGTAATATAGAATCTAGGTTATTTTCTGACTCTATAGTATTTATGCATCTTCCAAAAGTAGAACGAACATGAGAGTCACTTCCTGCTATGGAAATCATTTTATTATCGGAAGAAAATTTTTCTGCTGTTATATTTGAATAGTTATCAATATTATTACTGTTAAATGATTCTATCATGTCGCATTTTATTGCATTTTCTCTAATTCCATTCGAAACTGCAAATGGATGAGCAGCACAGGAAACAGCATTTTGTTTTCTTATTGTATCCAAAGTTTCATCAATATCCATTCCAGGCTTTATTGTCTCATGGATTCCATATGCCAAAACATGACCTTTTGTATTTATTGTTATTTCCTCTGCAGGATAAATCTTAATATTTTTAAATTTTTCATGATTTTCTTTGTATTCTAACATTTGTTTATATCCATTCAAGGTATTGTGATTCGTAATGAAGATAACATCAATTTTTTTTTCATCTGCTAGCAATAATTGATCTTCAACGGTTACACCACAATCAAATGGAACCCTAGGTGAACCATTCATATTATTTGAAAAAACGTTGTGACAATGTAATTCCATTTTTAACAAGTTGTATCTATAAACCCAATCTAATGGGGAATTTCTCTTATATATGACTATCTATTACTAATAAAATATATAATTAGGATAAAATTTATCTAAAACAAAAGATCTACAAATCTTACCTTTCTTCTAGCAAACCCATGGACTGCTAATTTTAATTGCATCTTCAAAATATACAATTCTTTTATTAATCGATAGGAAATACAAGACTTATTTATCTGCAACTATAAGGGATTTTATGGATATCAATCAAGTATTTGCCAAAATACTTGTCCCTATTGATGGCTCAGAATCCTCTTTTCATGCGGCTCATATTGCCAGCAGCATTGCTAATAAATTTAATTCCGAAATAACTCTTCTCTATATAGTAGTTTCGCCTTCTCAGTATGAATATCTTAATTTGACAGGTCTTGTCACTCCTAAACAAATCGATATGATTATTCAAAAAGCAAAAGAAGAATCTAGGGACTGGTTTAATAGAATAGAAGATATGGTAAAGAAGGAGAATCCAAATACTAAATTATCAACAAAAGTGATATTAACAGGAATAGCTGTGTATGGTGAAATAATACAATATGCTGAAAAAGAAAGTATTAATCTAATAGTAATAGGAACAAGAGGAAAATCAGGAATTAAAAAATTATTATTAGGAAGTACAGCTTCAGCTGTAGTAACATATGCAAACTGTCCAGTCTTAGTAACCAAATAAAAGGCATATAGATTTAGATATTTGATTTACTAATTTCATCTATTAATAAGTTATTCGTTACTGTTAAAATATTTTTTTAAATCAGATATGGAATACATAGGTAATGAACAGGTAAAATCTTTGCAAATATAGACACATTCTTTAGCTTTATTATCATCTGTAATATCTATTTTTTTCCCCTTTAAGATTGTAAAAATATTTGAGGAGAGCAATTTTTGTGATTCTTCAAATGGATATTTTAAAGTTAATATTAATCCATTTGGTATAAATTCTTTCATTATCCACGATTCTATTTCTCTATTATCATGATCGTCATTTTTATTTTGAAGTATTACTATTTCTATAGGTTTTTTAAAATATAAATATAGTGAAATTAACAATTGACCAAATCCAAAAGGATTTCCTAACGCGGCTTTATAACAAGATTTAACAATTAATTCTGCTTTATCCAAGTAATCATAATTTTGAGTCAGAAAATGAAGACGTAATAATGCATAGACAGCCACAGAGTTACCACTTGGGATCGCCAAGTCATAGAAATTTTTGCTTCTTATAATCAAATTTTCATGATCATCAGAAGTAAAAAAGAAACTTTTTTCTTTTTCATCCCAAAAGTGATTTATCATAGCATCAGTATACTGCATAGCTCTTTCTAGATAAAATAGATTTGAAGTTACTTCAAAAACATCTAAAAGAGAATTAATATAATAGGAATAGTCATCTAAATATCCATTAAGTTTTGAAATTCCATCTTTATGTGTATGTTTTAATCTATTACCATCATATGATAATTTATTTTCAATAAAATTTATTGTTTTTTTCGCATAATTCAAATATTCTGTATTATCAGTAACCTTGTAGGCTGACGCAAGAGCTGAAATCATCAATGAATTCCAAGAAGTTAAAATCTTTTCATCTTTTTCTGGAGGAATTCTTGTACTTCTAACTTTAAATAAAATCTCTAATGATTCGTTTAAAATATTTTCGACTTTATCTATTGAGAGATTGTATTGCTTTGATAATGATTCTAAGGATTTAGTAATATTTAGTATATTTTTTCCTTCAAAATTACCTCCTTGAGTTATTCCGAAATAATCACAGAATAATTCAAATTTTTGTCTATCTGTTATTTTTTCTTTAATTTCATTTTTTGTCCAAGTATAGAATTTTCCTTCGACTCCTTCGGAATCGGCATCTTGAGATGAATAGAATGCACATTCGTCATTTCCATTAAAAAAAGTCATCTCTCTAACTAAATAGTCTATAGTTTTCGTGATTAAGCTTAAATAGGAATCTCTTTTAGTTGCTTGATACAATTCTGAAAACAATTGAATTAATAATGCGTTATCGTATAGCATCTTTTCAAAATGAGGAACTAGCCATCTTTCATCAGTAGAATATCTTGAAAATCCACCTCCAATATGATCATGAATTCCACCCTTTGTCATCTTTTTTGCAGTAAATTCTACAAAATTAAGAAAATGAGAATTTTTTGAATAGTCGTAATATCTCAGTAAAAATAAAAGATTAGTTGTATTAGGAAATTTAGGAGCTTGTCCAAATCCTCCATGTACTTTATCAGCAATTTGAAGAAGATTCATAGCAGATTCATCTAAAATACTTTTTTCAATTTCTATCTCTTGTTTTTTACTAAGACTAGAGGATGATTCTATTAGCGATGCCATAAATTCTTGAGTTGCTTTATCAATATCTCCTTTTTTATCTTTGTAAGCTTTAGATAATGTCTCTAAAATATTAGGAAAACCAGGAATACCGTATCTTGATTGTTTGGGGAAATAAGTTCCGACATAGAAAGGTTTCTGATTAGGAGTAAGAAATACAGACAAAGGCCAACCACCATTCCCACTAGCAAGTTGACATGCTTTTTGGTAAATATCATCTAAATCAGGTCTCTCTTCTCTATCAACTTTGATATTAACAAATTTTGAATTCATAATATGTGCAATACTTTCATCTTCAAAAGATTCATGTGCCATAACATGACACCAATGACAAGCGCTGTACCCGATGCTAAGAAAAATTGGTTTATCTTCATTTTTAGCTTTAGTTAAGGCTTCTTGTCCCCAAGGAAACCATTCAACTGGATTATATGCATGTTGTAAAAGATAAGGACTAGATTCATGAACTAATTTGTTAGGTTTATTGTTATTTTTATTTATCATATATATTGTATATATACATAATAAAGAATTAGAAGCTTTTAATTGTATTTATTAACTGAATCAATCCTTTTTAAAGATGTAATAATGGATAACTAAAATAATTACTTAAAAATTGCTTATTATTATTTCTTCGTGATGGAAGAAATAGGATATTTTTTTGCATCAGCATTTTCAAATCCTTTAATAAATGTAGTTACTTAGCAATTAATTTAAACTAAGCCCCTCAGCCAGTGATTATTATTCTTATAATAATAATAATAATAATAATAAACTAAAATTAGAATTACTTAGCTTCCTTTTTCATAGATTTTGATAGCTTGTGGTGGACAAACATTTTCACATGCCAGACAGAAAATACAGTCTTTTTCTCTTGCCATTAGAGGTTTTTTATCAGAGCCTGGATGACCAGGTGTTTCCATCCATTCATATACATTTACAGGACAAGCTTCAATACATGCTCCATCGCCTATACAAATATCAAAATCTACACAGACACTGTCTCCCCAAATACCCAACTGTCCTGGAGGATCAACAGGTCCCCAAACACTAATACCTTTGAATTTGCCTGCTTTTTGTCTTTTGGTTTTAAAAGTAGTATCAATAGGTCCTTCAGCTTTGGAATGGTCAGTTCCACTACCAGTAAGAGAAATAGTTGTATTAGGACTGCCTGAAGGAATATTTGGAATAGTCTGAGCTGACAATGGTGGAGTAACAGAAGGTCTAGGAGGAGAAGAAGATATTTCTTGAGACGAAATTGATGCAGCTGCTGTAGGAGGAGGAGGATTTACATTCCTAGTTATAGGATTAACGGCCAAAGGAGTTAATTCTATGAGTTTATTAATAGCTTTTTCAAGAGACAGCTTTTCTATTTTTTGATAGTGAGCAATCATTTTATCTCCAATCGATGTATTTCGTAATATTGTATCAATCACCATTTTCGCCTTCAAATCTGCTTTTTGTCTATAATTTTTTATCCAATAAGGATCGCCAAATCTTTCAATAGGTTTAACTTGATAGATCAGATCAATAACTTCTCCTGTTACAATTTCTACCGTTATATCGAGTGAAATTGATAATATTTTACCTGTTAAATCATCTTTACCTTCTTCTTTCCAAGAATGAGTGACATAAATACGATCAGCATATCTATCAAGTTTAAAACTTGTTTTCTTTAATTCGTTATAGATGTTATTAATTGTAGATTCTTCTGTCAAATTTACGGGCAATCTAAATATGCCTAATTTATAGCCATGAAGCGGATATACTCCACGTTTCGAAATTTCAGAAAGCATTACCCAGACTCTATCTTCTAACAAAACAGACATAATTTTATTACAACGTGAAAAACCTAAAAGGGTTTCGATTTTTGTCTTTTAATATCAAAAATATAATTCTTTGTATAAAGGAAAAAAGCCTGAAATTTTTGCAAACATTTACATATATCAAGAGTAATCTGGCTATTTTATATATTTATGAAGATATTAAATAATTTATCCATGCTCAATCATAATGCAAAAAGAATGTTCAGAGTATCATATTCAAAACAAGATATGTCAAGATATCTATTACCCCTTTCAATTTTACAATAACAAAAAACAATATCTATATCTAAATTAATTCTTTTTTTCTTTTAATAACTCAAAGTTATTATACTTAAATACTTTGGTATTGCTTTTTATTTTTTAAGTCTATTCTTCATTATATATTATACATTATATTCAAGATACTGGAAAAATTTTTGTCGATTTCTAAAACTTCTATTTTCCTTTTTCATTAATATAATTTTTTTTGTGTCCATTTTAACTATTCTAAATAGAAATTGCAATACTTAATTTTTAAAGGATCTATTTCTACCATATTACTTTTAAATCTTATTAATAGATCGCATTGTTAGGAAATTTGTACTGCTATAGATATAGCTAAAAAAATTAATTAAACACTTAAATTATAAATAAGAAATTTAGGTTTTGAGTAAAGGGCCGGTAGTTTAGCCTGGTAGAATACCTGCCTTGCATGCCACCAAGGCAGAGGAAACGTAGGTGGTCGTGGGTTCAAATCCCACCCGGTCCATACAATTTAAAATTCAATAACTATCTATTTTTTTCTAATAACTTTTGAATAATTTTTTCTGCTATTACATTTGAAGCTAAATCCTGAGATTCTTTAGTTTGAGAGCCAATATGAGGAGTACAAATTACATTTGATAATTCAATTAATTTTCTATTAGTTGGTGGTTCTTTTTCAAAGACATCCAATGCTGCTCCAGCAATTTTTTTTGTTATTAGAGCATCATATAATGAATTTTCATCCACTATTTCACCTCTTGATGCATTTATAAAAAAAGCAGTAGACTTCATTTTTGAAAAGGTAGATTCATTAAACATATGATTCGTCTCTGGAGTGGCTGGAACATGGCAGGAAATAAAATCTGAACTCGCTATCAATGTATTAAAGTCAGTTGTAATCATTCCAACTTCTTTTATAAAATCACGTTTAATTGGATAGATGTCATAACCTATAATATTCATACGTAGAGCTTTAGCAATTCTTGCTAAGTTTCTGCCTATATTGCCTACTCCTACAATTCCTAAATACTTTCCCTTTAATTCAATTCCATTTAGTTCCTTCTTTATCCAATTTCCTTTTTTCATTTCACTATTAGCCAAAGTTAAACTTCTAGCCATGGAAAGCATTAAACCAATAACTAATTCTGCAACGGCATTGATTGCAGATTCTGGAGAATTAATAACCTCAATATTATATTCTCTAGCTGATTCAATATCAATATTGTCCAATCCAACTCCTACTCTTGCTATTATTTTAGTATTTTTTGCTTTTGAGATAATTTCACTAGTAATTTTGGTTCTACTTCTTACTACAATTACATCGTACTTTTCTACTTCTGAAATTAATTCTGAATTAGTTATTGATGGTTTATCAACAACATTAAGCCCAGATTTTTTTAAAATGGTTATTCCAACAGGAGAGATTGGGTCACAGATTAAGATATTTCCCTTTACATGCACAGATAAAATTTTTTAAAATACAAATATAATTATTACTTTATAATTGAAAAAAACTATTCTTCTTTGATATTTAGAATAAAAATAAAATCTGCGTCCTACTTTTCTGAAATAGTTTCTCCTGTTAAATGATCAATGTAATAGGTTTTATTTATTATCGGAAAATAAACTTCCCATCCAAAATGATTTCCAGTAGTCATCGTCGGCGAAGTTTTTCCTATATAATTGCCTATAAAATTTGTATCTATTTTAGAATCATATATTTCGCCATTTCCTTTTACATATACATATTTCAAAATTGCCTTATCAATATATTTAGATGTTAAATTATTTTGTTTAACAATAAGAGAAATTGCTGTATCATTAGAAATAGAAGTATAATTAACAGAAGATCGAGTCAATGAATCCATTAAACCAATATAAACCAAATAGGTAATTATTGAGGCTACAGCTAAGAATATCAACAATTTTTTAAACATATAAAAATTTTATAATTTTTTTTATTATTTATGTTAATATGTTTTAATACATTTAATAATACTTTTTCTTTAAAATTCTTTATTGATAGCTATTACAGAAAAGTTATTTGTATTAGGTTTTGAACTGCCTCCACCTCCTAAACCAGCAGGGGCTTATTTACCATTGGTTGAAGTAAATGATTTGATCTATATTTCAGGACAAATTCCTTTAGATACAAATGCAGAACCTCCAATCGTCAAATATAAAGGAAAAATAGGACTAGATACAACAATTGAAAAAGGTCAAGATGCAGCAATACTTTGTACTCTCAATACACTTTCTTTATTAAAGGACCATCTTGGAAGTCTTGATAAAATTAAACAAATAGTAAAGGTTTCTGCATATATAAATTCAGTAGAGTCATTTAAAGATCATCCACAGGTTGTTAATCCAGCTTCAAATCTTTTGGAAAAGTTATTTGATGAAAAAGGGAAACATTCACGGCTAGCAATAGGAGTTACGAGTCTTCCATTAAATAGCACTATAGAAATAGAATATATCATTCAAGTAAAACATATCATACCGTAATTTTAAACAAAAATAATATTTATATCACCATTAATTTTTTTAAAGGAAATTTTTATATACCCTTTTGAAAGCATCTCTTTATATTTTAAAATGTACAAACAGATAGCAAAAACTTGGATTACAATGTGGAAAACAAATAGCGATGAATTAAAGTCTCGAGCTATTGGTTGGAGAAAGGAATTAGCAATTCATAGAATAAATAAACCCAGTCGACTTGACAGAGCAAGAAAATTAGGCTATAAAGCCAAACAAGGTATTGTAGTTACTAGAGCTAGAGTTGGCAGAGGTGGTATGAGAAAGCAGAGACCAACAGCTGGTCGGAGACCTAAACATAGCGGTGTTATTCGTATAAAACAAGCAACAAATATGAGGTTAGTAGCAGAAAGAAGAGTAAATGAAAAGTATCCAAATATGGAAATAATCGGATCATATTTTCTCTACAAAGATGGTAAACATTCATGGTATGAAGTTATATTAGCAGATCCATCACATCCATCAATTTACAAAGACAAGGAAATGAGGGGAAAATTAAAAGCTTTAGCTTAGTTATTACTGTTAAAAAAGTTTATAATACTAGTTAGTTAGATTTTGCGACACTTTGAGCTTTTTCTATCAATGAGTATATTTCATTTTTATCTACATCCTTTTCTAGAGTAATATAATATATGAAATCTTTAATATGAAAACTAACAATATCAACATTTGAACTTGCAATCATAATAAATTGTGTATCTCCAACTGCATTTTCATAGTTTCTTCTGATATTATACATCATAGAATGAACAAAAAATTCATTTCTCATGTCTTCAGGTTTTAAAAAAGGAATGATGCCAATTCTGAGTTGGCCTGCAATAGTTCTTCCAAATTTATTTGTTATACCAGCATAACGAATTTTTGGTGAAATTTCTAAAATTTTCTTACACCTCAATTTAAACTGCAAATTTATTTTAAAGGAATTTTCAGTCATGATATACATTTTAAGAATCAATATAAAACAGTTTAGGGAAATTATTAATGTAAAGTAAAAAATTAAAACTTATTCATATATTTTTTTCAATTAAAGAAGAGACATATTTTAATGTTGTGAGAGCATCAAACTCTTTGAGGCTTATTCTATGACTCAAAATATAATCTTTAAATTTTAAAATGAATTTTCTATGAGAAGGAAAAAGATCTAAAGATTTCTCAATAATATTATCATAACTACGATAAGGGAAGTAGATTCTTTTTGCTAACTTCGTCATAATTTGCTTTGTTTCTTTATCAATTATTTGATGCTTCCAAGCCAAAAAAATATTATATCTGATATCTATCATTGCCTCCGAAATAAGATTATAATCAGAATCAAAGGTTACTGCGACTTCATCATCTGAATTTATAATGCCTTTTTTATATAATTCAAAAATTTTTCCAATTCCTTCCATTCCAAATTTTTCTAATTCTACAGCACGTAATGCCCCAATACTAGATGCACCATAAACCTTGAAATTACTTTTAGAGATAACTTGAAATACTTCGATAGGTGTTGGTGGATAATCCTGAAGAAAAACTCCATCTATTAAAACTACTTTTCGAGTTTCAGACATTAAGCTTAATTTTATGAAGTCACCCTTTTTTGCGGGGGGCTTAAATTCTGCATTGATAATTTTTTTTGCTTTGTCTAATTTTAAAGATGGTCCTAAAAAAACAATCGGTAAATTCATTTATAAAATCTCCTTGCCCTCCAACCCATAATAGACTTGGATATCATAAATGTCTCTAAACCAGGAATTATAGCTCTCACTACAGGAATTTTTATATTTGGATTTGTTAAATCTACTATTATAGCTTTCTTCAAACCTGCTTCTTTAAGATATTTTACAATGATATTAATATCATCTAAAATATCCTCATTTTGATATGTGAGTATTTCTGAAAAGTTAATTGTCCTTTTTGAAGTCATAAACTGCCATGCATTTTTATCATCAGTATTATTATCATTATACTTTATTTTTCGAAGATCATCTCGTGCACCATGTATATTTGCTACTCTTGTTTGAGAAACTTCAGTTATAGCTCTTAATAATGCAATTCTTTTATCAGGGTGGGTACCATGTCCTTCGGCCAAATAACCATAATCATGGGATATCCATTCTACACAGGCAACATTAAAAGTAGGAATTTTAATATTTGTAGTAACATCTTTAATAATTAATTTTATATTAAATTTTTCAAACTTTTTTATTAATTCTGTTACTGGATAAAAATCCACCTCAGAAAGCAAAACATCGGGAAATATAGTATAATCATCCTGAAACGTATATTTTGATAGTGGTTTAACTGGATATCCTTGTCTTTGTAAATTATTAAATATATTATATAAAATATGGAATGGAATTGCACTTGCACGCAATTGAGCTAAGCTTATTGCGTCCCTTTCAATTACTTCAGACAAAGCATGACAGACGGCCTCCTCCAAAACATTTCCCGATGCTAAACCATTTGTATGATGAAATGCAAAAGGATTAATGGAAGGCGAATGAGGATTGTAACGAAATAATGCTAATCCAGCCGGAACCAAAATATTCTCATTATTAATTATATCAAAACCATCCACATAATCCATAAACATATCATCTTGAAAATCAAAGGAAAGAGGTTCTATTACTTCATAAGGATGGAGAATATTATATGATTGTTTTAATTCATTATAAGTTCCAGTAACAAATTTTTTTGTATAAGATGTAGGTAAGGATGAATATCGCTCTATGCTTTCCATAATTGCACTTGCCTTTGCATGCCGTTTAGTTGGACCCTTTCCACTATATACCCATATATAATCTTCTGTTCCAGGTAAAACTGACGAATAATTAGGGATATATAATTTATCCATATAAGTTATATCAGCAATTCTGGTAAGCCCTATTCTTTTAGCTATCTCCGAAACATGTAATAGAGTTTTCTCGACTGGAATAATTCTAGAGGTTCCATTCATTGTCCATTTTTTCTGATTCCTAAAGATCAATCAAAAAAAATTATTTATGAAGTCTTATCAAGGTTACTGATTTTACATAAACTTATATATTACTTCATCTATTCTCTATTTACTTTGGTTTCGCGTCAGAAAGATGCAGAGATTATTAGTGAAATTCTGCTCAAGGCTGCAAGCGAAGCAGAATTTCGAAATTCTCTTATAAAAGATCCGACATCAATACTAGAAGGATACAATATTTCTAATGAAGCTAAATATATTATTCGAAAAAGTATAATAGATTTAACCCAGTAAGGTAATTCTTTCATTAAATAATAATACTATAAATCATCCAAAATAAAATCTTCTTTATTTATAGATAGAAATTGTATCTGCTGCTCTTTTATAGTTATTGTCCCCCGCCTCTGACTCACATCTATTCATAGATAGCCATACACACCTGCTGTGTATTTCTCCTAGTGCACTCTCTATAACGGGGTACCAAACATCCATCTAAATTAGTAGGATAAGTATCCTTATAAGTGAATATCTGGCAATTATAACTTATGTATAATCTATTATAAAATGATTATGCATACTCCGGGGTTGTTGCTTAATTCAGTTTAACAGATGGTAAATAGAATTTCATGATTTTGTTTTAGCTTAGAAAGGGTATGTTCCCTTGTGAGTACCAAACACAAGAGGAAGGATGGTTACTGGTTGTATTATCATCTAGCGCATACCCTAGAACGTGATACGGTTATTGAAAATATAGTTTATTTGGTCAAGGAAAATCCGCCTCCTGCATGCTCAAAGAATGTCAGCAGCAGCAGCAGAAGAGGAAGAAAACCAGTACACTCATGGGAGAAACTTGTTTGTATCTGTATTTTGATGGTTGTATTTGGTTTGACTTATCGTGATATGCAGAATACAGTACCATCATTGAATTTACCATGGAATAACGATGAACCATATCCAGACCATACTTGGATAGCACGTACATTCAAAAAGATACCGTTAAAGTATCTTGAAGATATTCTAACCAGGTCAGCCTCTATTTGTGTCTGCAAGAATCAGGATCTAAGAAAGAAGGATTATTGCTGCTGGCTTCAGATAGCACCGGTATAGAAACAGACAGATACGATTATGAAGTACGACCAGTCAAGAGAAAGAAGAAATTTGAATTAATAAGAGTAAAACAGTATCTGAAATGGCATATAATAGCTGTACTTGACCATCTTGTGATACTGAGTGTATAAGAACAACGAACAAGAATACACATGACTCCCAGGTACTCAGAACAATGTTAAACAGACTGAAGAAATGTGGTGTAATTGTAGACCTTCTGGCAGGATCTACATTCAATGCTGACAGTGGCTACGATGGTGAAAACAACTACAAGTCAATCTTTATGATGAATATGTTTCCAAATATTAGGCAGAGGATAAATGCTAGGAACAAAGGTAGGAACAGGAAGTACAGAAAGAAGGCTTCAGAGATATTTAACCTATCACAATATCATTACAGGGGATTAATAGAAGGAATATTTGGAGCTGAGGAAACAGCACATCATCATCAGCTATATTGCAAATTCAGATTAAAGAATAACCAGAAAAGATTTGGATTGATAATGGGTATAGGATGGAACTTGGGTGTTCTAAACAGATTGCAATGCGCAAAAAGACTAGAAATAAAGATGACACCGTATGTTATATCGTCGAATTAGGCAACAACCCCGCATACTCCTTTTCTATTATTTTCTTTAATCTAAGAGATTACAACACCTTTTTTTCGAATACTCGAATAAAAATACGACTATGACGAATAGATTAATATAATATATCATTAATAAAAATTAGTTACTCTCAATTTTAAAGCTTGACTATTTGGTAATTGTATTTAAAGAAAAACAACAAAATATACTACTTAACTTATCTTGATTGCAAAATTTCTAAAAAATTTGATAAATTGAATTCAAAAATAGACAAAGGGAGTCGTAAATTAAATTTAGTAATAAATTCAGGAGAAATTTCACCGATAAAACCTATGGCTTTATCTTGAAACAATATATCAGCAGATCTGCCTTTAATAAATAAATCTCTCTCATTTTTTTTTGTTGTAAATTGCTCTCCAAAATTTAATTTAGAAATAGACTGTAATACTGATTTAATTTCTGTATAGTTAGTATTGTTAGATGCAATCAGAACACCTAAACTCCAGTTTTCTACAATTGTGTTTTTAAAGCTAAATGTTTTTCCTATTTCAAATACTTTTTGAGGATATTCCTCATGAACATTATGTGAAAGATTATTTATCAAAGAAGAGATTATATTGAGTCTAAGAAATTCATGCTCTTTACTTTTACTCTCATTTACTTTGATTTTTTCTAATAGTTCATTTTTGTCGAAATTAAATATTGTAGAAAGAGTATAATCTATCAAGGTAAAATTAACCATTTCTAAAAATCCTAATCCAATTAACGTTTCTCTTAATTTATCATATATATTGAAATCAGCATTTTTTATTCCTGGGGAAACTTGAAATGAAGGCATAGTTGGTTTCAGATTATCAATGCCATACCCTATTGCAACCTCCTCTACAATATCTATAGGATGAATAATGTCGTTTCTATAAGAAGGTACTAAACATTTAATTTTTTTATTCTTTGTTATTGAAGCTCCAATTCTAGATCTATGTAAAGTCTCGACAATCTCTTTAAAAGTTAAGTCTAATCCTAAATATTTATCAATAAGATCTTTATCAATCAATACTTCATTATCTTTAAGAATTTTTAATGTAGAAAATACTGATTCTTCATCATGTACAATTCCAGAATATATTTTAAATCCTTCTTCATATAAATAATAAGAAAGTATTGCTAATATGCTCTTACATGTTTCTAAATTTGTACCTGTTATTTCTATAAGCAAATTGTTGCTTTTATTTGTAACTTTTGTATTGTTACTATTTATAATTGGAGGAAATGATATTATTTGACTATTATTATCAATTAATGTTGGATAATATGTATGTGTATATTTATGTAATAAATTACTATATTTTTTACCAACATCAGTAGTAGATAAGATTTCTTTGAATGTAATAGGCACATTTTGGTCCAACGGTATAAATGATTCCTTTGAAGATTTGGTGGAATAAATTAATGGAAATTTTATAGTATCAAGATCATGAATGCCTATTGAAGCTTTTTTTCTACGTCGAGCGATCCCATTATGAAGATCTTCTTGAATTGAAATTAACTGATCTAATAAGAAGTCATTTATATTCTTATTTTGTACAGCAACAAAAAACAATATTATAGGTCTTATTTGTTTTACATGTTGATCTACTGTTATTTTATAGGATCTATTGAAGGAAAATCTGAATACAGGTAATCCAACTGTCTCGTTTAGTAATCCCTTTAAGGATCGAAAAATTCCGGTATCGCTAGAAAAGTCTGGACGATTAGGATTATATTCTACTCTTATCTTTTCTTTATCTATTCCTTCAATATCTAATCCAAGAAAAGGAAGTCTTTCTAATAACTTTTCTATTGAATCATTTGGGAACGAGTTTTTTATTCGTGACTTTAAAATATTGACTACTGGCATTTATTCAAGCTCCGTAACCATCCAATTTTATTAGCATATAATTCTCTTACGTCTGATAATCTGTACTTTAGCATAGCTATTCTTTCAATTCCACCTCCCCATGCTAAAACAAGGTTTCTTATACCAAGAGGTTCTACCACTTCTGGTCTAAAAATTCCCATTCCAAAAAGCTCAATCCATTTATTTAGATCATCATTGTAAATCATTGATTGTAAAGATGGTTCTGTATATGGAAAATAAGTTGGCCAAAATTTTATTTTTTTTATTCCAATCTTCTTATAGAATTCTGTTTGAATACCCATCAAGTCCCTCAAAGTTATATTTTTTCCAGTTACTATTCCCTCAATTTGATTAAATTCTACTAAATGTTTGTAAGAAACTTTTTCATTTCTAAAAACACGTCCTATTGTGAAAATTCTTGCTTCATCTGGTTTGGTTTCAGCTAAATATTTTAAAGTTACCGGTGTAGTATGTGTCCTTAAAACTAATTTTTTAGCTTTTTTAATATCCCAGGAATATTTCCAACCTTTTAAATGAGCATCAGCAATATTTTTTACCAATTTGTTATTTGCGAGCTTTGGGATTATTTTATCTGTTAAATAAAAGGTATCTTGCATATCCCTAGCTGCATGATCTTGTGGAGTAAAAAGAGCATCGAAATTCCAAAAAGCAGATTGTACATAATCTCCTTCAATTTCCACAAATCCAAGACTTGTGAAAGCTTCTCGGATTTCATTTATTAAATCAGTTAAAGGATGTGTTCTACCAGGAGCTGCCATTGGTACTTCAGCTTCGAGATCAATTGAGCGAAATTTAATGTTCTTCCATTTTCCTGATACCAAATGTTCAGAAAGTAATGAAGTAACTATTTTTTCATTTTGTGTTTCCTTTTTAGTGAGTAATTCACTTTTAATACTTTTTCCTAAATCAGTAAGACTTACATTTTCTTCATCCTTTTTAATACTAATAAATTTCGGTCGTTTTAAAAGTACTTTAAGGACATCTAATTCATAATTAGATAAATCTGCCTCTTTTACAGTTTTTTCTAAAAAAATTTTTTTTAACAGCAATTCCTCCTTACTTTCAACTTTAGAATTGTCAGCTAATTTAAAAGTCAATCCTGTATTTTCTGTATTTGTTAATTCTATCCATTTATTGGATCGTGCCTTAGAAATTGCTATATTGATTTCACTTTGCATCAATGTCCCATTTTCCAATATTTTTGTAATTGTTGTATTACCTTCTTTTACAGCATTGACTAATCTTCTTTCTGGAAGTCCATGTTCTATGGAACTCTTTCCTAATATATCGAGAGTTAACAAAGTCGAAGGTTTTGAATATTCTATTATATTTTTAAATTTTAACCATTGTAATCCTCTTCTTATTTGATCAACAGTCAAATTAGTTTTCTCAATTAAGCTAGTTAATGAAATTTCAGTAAAAGTATCTATTGCATCTAAAATTTTTGTTTCTATTGGATGTAATTCTTCAGTATTGATTTGTGATTTTTCCAATTAACTTTAATAAAAAATATTTTTAAACGTTTAAACGTTTGTAATCTCATTAATTAAGAAAATGGCAAGTCATTCTAGGAATATTGATATTGATATGAATAATGATAATAATTCTTATAATAAAAATAATACAAACGATATTCTCGTTACACCGTGGGAAGTCCATGGCGATTTAGAGGATAAAAATTATATTAAATTAATGGAGAAATTTGGAACACAACCTTTATCAGTAGAAATAATAGAAAAAATTAAAAAATTAACTGGAGAAGTTCACCCACTTATTAAATCACAATACTTTTTTTCTCATAGAGATTTGGATTGGATATTAAATAAATATGAAAATGGAGAACCATTTTATCTCTATACAGGTAGAGGACCATCAGGTTTCATTCATATTGGGCACATTTTACCGTGGTTGTTTACTAAATATTTGCAAGATAAATTTGGATCAAAATTATTATTTCAAATAACAGATGATGAAAAATATCTTTATAATATAGGAATTACAAAAGAAACAATTTCTAATTATACATATGAAAATATATTAGATATTATAGCAATAGGTTTTAACCCTAAATTAACAAGAATTATTATAGACACAAAACATATCAATCATTTATATCCAATTGCCACAGAGATTGCAAGAAAAATAACTTTTTCTACTGCAAAGGCAGTTTTTGGTTTTACAAATGCAACTAATATAGGTATGATTGGTTTCCCTCCAATACAAGCTGCTCCTTGTTTTCTTCCGTCAATAATTGAAAAAGTACCAACTCCAGTTCTTATTCCAGCTGCAATAGACCAAGATCCATACTGGAGAGTTACAAGGGACATAGCAGAAAAATTAGGTTTTTACAAACCTGCTCAAATACATAGTAAATTTTTGCCTAGTTTATCAAGGTTATATAAAATGTCCTCTTCTAAACCCGAAACTGCAATCTTAACAATTGATGAACCGGAAATAATAGAAAAAAAAGTACTATCAGCATTTACAGGAGGACAACCAACAATTTCATTACAAAAAAAATTAGGAGCAAATGCTGATATATGCCCAGTATATTGGTACCTTAAATATTTTTTTGATGACGAGAAAGAATCATTTGAACGATATATTAAATGCAAAAGCGGAAATTTACTTTGTGGAGAATGTAAAAGTGATCTTGCTAATGATACACGTGATTTTATAATAGAATTTAAAACTAAGAGAGAAAAAGCTAAAGACAAAATAAAAGAATACATGTTTGACTAAAAATGACTAGTAGTAGAAAATTAGACAATATTATATGTTTGGATAAATATGAAAAAGAAAAACTCATGAGTTTATTTTCCTTTCATAAAGATGATTCAATATTTGTAATTGATGCTGAAAATGTAATTGATAATGAAATAATAGTAAGATTAAAGGATAAGTCTTCTCATAGTATAACTTTAAAAGATAAAGATAATGCCAATTCCCTTTTTTTATTAATTAAAGAAATAAAAAACGGTAAAAGAAGATTTGTGAAAGTAGAAGAATATTTAAGTTCTACTGAAAATATAATCAAAATAATAACTGAAATGATTCTTTTTTAAATTTTAAACAAAGCAAATCATTTCTTTGGTTTAATCTTTTGTTTTTTAGATTTAGTGTTTTTTTTAGTTTTCTTTTTATCATCATTAATGACAGTTGAATCATTGAGTTGTTTAAGTAAAATATCTTGAATTTTTCTAAAATACAAACCGGTAGAATATTCCATTAATGAAATATTGTTTTCGATTGTTTCTAAAACAATTGGAATTGCACGTATTGAAATATTAATTTTGAACTTCATCCATAAGATTCTATCTTGCTCAAAACAAATTTTATCTTTCAATTCTTGTTCAACTTTTTCAATTGACTGATACTCAATTTGTTTATACCAATATGCTAATACTTCAGGTTCTAACCCTGATCTTAAAATTTGAATACTTTTATCAATTTTAGCAGATGCTAAATTAACAGGATTATCAAAATACATTAATCTTAAATGATTTTTAGGAATAAAATCTTTCTAATAAAAAAAAATTGTTCTTTTTATCATTTTCTTAAAATTTTTCCTTTATAATCAATTTCACCATTTCGTATTCTAGTTGATGATATAGGTTGTCCATCTTCTGACTTTGCTATTTCAACTACTATTACACTCAACGGATTCAGACATTTACTAATTCTTATGTTATTGATTCTTTTGAACTTTCACCAAAGTTTCTTCACTTACTACTATGGCTTGAATCTTTGATGAAGAAGTAACTGGACCAAATTCATCTTCTAATTTTATTATAGTATAATTAACATTATTAAAATTCTGTAAAATCTTTTCTTTTAAATTATGATACCTTGTTTGATAATTTTTTTTTATGTTTGAAGTATGCTTAAATCTTTTTACAAAATCATCACTAGTTAGTCCAATGATTAAGTGATTACCTATATTAAAAGCCGTTGAAAGTAACTTTAGATGACCAATATGAATATAATCAAAAGTTCCACCAGTAGCTACAAGATTTAACTTTTTCAATCGATTTTTTCAACATGATAAAATAATAAAAAAATGCAATATTATTAGCTTTCTTTTTGATAGATTTTGATAGCTTGTGGTGGACAAACATTTTCACATGCCAGACAGAAAATACAGTCTTTTTCTCTTGCCATTAGAGGTTTTTTATCAGAGCCTTGATGACCAGGTGTTTCCATCCATTCATATACATTTACAGGACAAGCTTCAATACATGCTCCATCGCCTATACAAATATCAAAATCTACACAGACACTGTCTCCCCAAATACCCAACTGTCCTGGAGGATCAACAGGTCCCCAAACACTAATACCTTTGAATTTGCCTGCTTTTTGTCTTTTGGTTTTAAAAGTAGTATCAATAGGTCCTTCAGCTTTGGAATGGTCAGTTCCACTACCAGTAAGAGAAATAGTTGTTTCACCTATACTTGGTTTACTAATAGTAGGAGTTGATGCAGATAAATTATTAGGAGAGCTTTGTGGAATTTGTACAGTAGATTGCATCATAGGAGGAGGAGTTGAAGGAATTTCTTGAATAGACTGAGCAGCAATATATTTTTGTCGTTTAATAATACAAAGCTGAGAATGAATATCTTTCATACTCTCAAGCGTTAATTCATTAGAATGAATTAAAAGAGAACCACAATCCTGACAAATGAATTCATGAGCCATATTAATTGTTAGATTATGTCATTTATCAATATTTGGTTGCAAATACCTTCTTAGATAATTTGTGTATAGACAATGCAATTATCTAAATATACAAGTCATTTGTTAATCTAAATTTAAAAGTGTCAGGTTTAGGCTATTTATACTGGAAACAAGTACTTTCTACTCTTCGTGATATTATTCCAGTTTATGATAAAGTTAATAGAGTTATATCTCTTGGGAAAGATGATTCTTATCGATATTTAGGCATCAGCGAAAATGTGAAACCTGGTGATCTTGTACTAGATGCGGGATCAGGTTTTGGAAATATGTCATTGATGACTCAAAAAATTACTGCAAATGATATAAGAATAATAATGTACGATCCCTTGCTTGAGATGCTGCAAAATTCTCGAGAACACGTAATTGTGGAATCCTTATCTTGTGGAATATTTGAAAATATTCCTTTTAAAGATAATTCATTTGATATAGTAATGTGTGGTTATTCTTTAAGAGATGCAATTAATTTAGAAACAGCAGTTTCTGAAATACATCGAATTTTAAAAAAAGGTGGAAGATTTATAATAGTAGATTTAGGAAAACCAGATAAAAAAATTATACGTTTGGGAGTTAGTATGTATTTAAAATATATTCTAAAAATTTTTGCATATATTATAGCAGGAGAAAATGGTCTTAAATTTAAAGCATTGTATGGTACATATACAAAATGGCCAGAAAATCAGATTTTAAATTCATTGTTAAAAAAGAATTTTTCTGATGTGAAATTCAAAAAGAAGATGATGGGAGGTTCAATTATTGTATCTTCTACAAAGTAATTTAATAAATTATATTTGTAGTATATTTTTTAAGTAAATTATATTTAAAAAAATTCAGCAATAAATTATTATCATTATTAAATCCTTTAATTATAGAGAACTGTGTTATTTATTTTTAAATAAAGATCTTGTTACAATTATTATTCCAAAGATTGGAAATAAGGAAATGAATAAATACGGAAATATTGCTAAAAAAATTGAAGGTTCGAAAATCCCCATGTTTTACTCCTTATAGATTTGAAAGTCATATAATTGATTATCTGAACTTTGAATATGCTTCATTTAGATATCCATCTAATTTATTTTTCCAAGTAGTAAATCCTTCTGGTATTAGGGGATAAGCATGATAATGGTCTACTAATTTTTTATTTAATTGAGATGTATATTTTAGGTCTTCAACTAACGTTTTATTTAATGCTCCTCTTATTAACATTCCAACTTTATCTAAAGTGCTAAATTCTGGATGCTCGCCGTTAGTAATTTTTTCTATATCAAACTTTGAAAGAAAATGTTTCATTCCATAATCAATTTGTTCATTTGATAAAGTCTGTAACATTCGTCTAAAAACCTCTAGTCCGGCTGTTTTATAACCATAATCGTTAATAAAGTCGATATTATATTTCCAAAGACATTCCTCAGAGACATCTGATGCTTGAAGAGCTTCAACAGCATTTTTCCCAGCAATAGTCGCTGCAATTATTGCAGGCCCTATTCCCCCTGCATCCAAAGGTTTTGGCATCCATGCTGAATCACCTACTAACATATATCCATTGCCAACCATACAATCATTTTGCCTTCTAACTGAAACTTGCCAAGTTCCCCAATTATTGCCTTGGTCTTCATCCGTATTAGAGAGTTCTGGAGCAGTAATAACTGGATTTATTCTAACATATTCATCTATGAGATTTTTTAAATTTTTACTAGTACCATGATTTTTATTATAGGAATTAAAGGCTCGTTGTTGTACACCCAATCCAATATTGACCTTATCTGGACCTTTGGGAAATACCCATGCATAGCCCCCAGGTGCTATCTGTTGGTCAAGATGAATTATACAATAGTCGGGGTCAAAATATGTTTTATCTTCTCCATTTCTCTTGAAGTTATATATATATCGTCCAGTTGACTCTAAATCATCACGGTCTATTTTTTTTTGAATATATGATTTTATTGGTAAATTTGATCTTAATACCGATGTTACACCTGTACAATCAATAGTTAACTTTGCAGTTTTTTTAATTACTTTTTTCGTTTTTAGCTCTTCTCCTTCTACTCCAATAACAAAATTATCATCCACCAATAATGATCGAAGGGCAATATTTTCCATTATTTCAATTCCTAATTTTTTAGCATCGTTTAACTGTTTTTGGGGTAAAAGCCTTCTATTAAGAATATAGCCATCACCATCAAAAGAAATTCCAGTTTTATGATCAGGCGAATAGGCTATAACCCCTTTAACAGGATGTTCGATTTCTGGCCATCCCCAAGAAATATTGATTCTCTTTGTCATGTAATCGACGCTATTTTTTCCAACGGCATCACCACAAATCCATCCATTAATGGTCTTTTTTCCTAACTCTGAAAAGGAATTTCTATCAATTACGAGAATCTGTAAAGATTGTTTTGAATAGTATGCTGCAGAGGCAGCGACAATCATACCGGCTAATCCACCTCCAGCTATTATAATATCATAATCAGATCTATCCTGCGACATGAATTAAGTTTTTTGCAAAAGTACAATATTTATAGTTAAGTCAATTTTTAATCTCATTGTAAGAATATATTATAAACTTATGATATTAAAACAACCTATTATAATAAATACAATATTTTATAAAATATCTTATAATATATCAAAAACTACCTGTAATCGATAAAATATTTATGGCGTTTGTCTACTTCTTTGTTTTGACCCTTTCCTACTTTTTCTATTTCTTTTTCTAACAAGTTTCTTGCATATTGTTTAAATTTATCACTTTCAGAGGTATCGGGGAAAGTAGAAAGCGTATATTCAAATTGTTTCATATATTCAATAACTTTATTTCTAAATTCAGCAAGAGTAGGATTAAAAATATTATTTACTTTGTACCATGATGTAGCACAAGCGGTAGAGTATATCTTAGCTAAATCTTCAACCAATCTTTCTATTTCGAAATAATCAGGCATGAATATAATTAAATTCTCTTATATATGAAATTATAAAAAAATAAATAATTACTTTGAAGTTGCTTTGACTGTAATAATAATTTTAGAACTACATAGAATTTCTTTACAACGATTCCTAATAGTTACTTCCGTTACACCAGCAAGTCCGGATACATCAATTTGAAGTATGTTCATTCCTAAAAGAACTGAGGATAAATATATGTAAGCGGCTGCAATACCATTAGGAGATTTTCCATCTACAAGAAAATTTTTTGAAGTTTTATGTGCTAAATCAATTGCAAGTCTTTCGATTCTTGTGTCCAGTTTTGCTAAATTAATTAATTTGGCAATATAGTTATCTATTGATAGAGATTGCGAAATACTATTCAAAAAATTTTTTGGTCTATTTTGAGAACCATTATCATTTGATTTAATTAATTGATATTTAGATAAGGAAAATGAAGTATTAACTTTATCCTCTATTTTAATTGGTAACTTATTATGTTTAGCGTATTCATTAGAAGATTGATTAGAAGAATCATTATATATTCCTAATTCCATACACATTATTCTATAGTATTTTGATGTAAGTTTTAAACTGGCTCTATCTGTAGAAGATATTCCTGTTGCCTCCACAATTTCATTCAAAGATCGAACAATAGAACATCTTTTACAGGTCAAATAAATTGTAGCAGCAGCAATACAAGAGACAGATTTGCCTTTTGCTTCATTATTTTTTTCATAATTTCTATAGATCATTGCAGCAGTTTCAATTAGTATCTTTGGTAAACTAAGATTAGAACACGTCTCATTAATTTTTGATAAAACATTAGATAGTCGTCTATCTTTTGATGATGAAACTCGAATTCTAGAATGCCACTTTCTTAAACTTGTCAGATGTTCTGCCATTTGAGAATTAATTGTTTTACCTCCATAATCTTTTAATCCACTTCCAATCTCAGTTCTCAAACCATAATCATGTTGAGAAAAACTCATGGCTCCGCTAGCTCTAGAAATACGATTCTTTTCTTCAAGATCTTTTGTTAACGATTCAGGTCCATAATCATTGACTTCATCTAGTACAACATATCCGCAATGTTCACAAAGAAATTCGCCTTTGCTAAAATCATGTATTAAATTAGAGTTACATTCTGGACAATTATTGCAGTATTCTAAAAAAACCATTATTACATTTGGCGCCTCCGTTTTTGATTTTTATACGATTTTTTAAAACCTTTTGGAAAATATTTTTTAGCGTTTTTATTAATAAATTTAAAAACTTTTTCCCCTGATTTTATTTTAAAATTATCTTTTAATATTATTACCGAAGCATAAGGCGATTTCACCGAGCCAATAAGTTCATTTATATTTCCAATTTTTTTTCCTTGGAAATCTACAATTGTATCGCCAGTTTTAATTGTTGTTTGTTCATAAAGTTTTAAGATAAGGCGACCACTTTTCGCCTTATGAATAATTTCACCTACCTCTGTCAAGTGATAATATTGAAATTTACTTATTTTCATATCCTTCGGTCAATATAAGTTAATAAAATTGATAAAAGAAATTAAAATAAATTTTTTATTAAAAACTGTTATATTACTTTGTTCTTTTGATTTTATTTCGTTTGGAGATTATTCTAGATGATAAGGAAGAAATTAAATCCGATTTTTTTTTATTGTGTTTTTTAGGAATCATGATATATCCTGATCTTACATAGGATCGTCGAGGGAATCTTGCATGATCATTAGAACTATCTAAAGTTATATCTAATCCTTCTTCAACAGCTGCTTCATATAATTCTGAGAACGTAGGATCATATATTGCATTTTCTCTCTTGATGCGTCTACCTTTTTTTCTCGAGAGATTTTTATTGAAATAATCTAACCAAATTATAAAATGCTCATAATCTTTCATAAACTTTCAAAATAAATATAACTATTTTAATTTTCACTTAAAGATGAATGAGAGAATATAATAACTGAAAAATTATTAATTGAATTAAAAAAGATTATTTTAGTTTAAGTATCTGAAGTAGTAGCTTCTTTTGTAAGTATAGCATTCATACTTCCATGTTGACCAGGTCTAGAAACTACTCTTGCAATTCCCAATTCTGTTTCAACTAAAGCTCCTTTACTCAAAACTCCCCGTCTTTCATAATCTTTGTTGGCAGGATTCTCTAATACTCGAATAATTTTAGTTTTTATTGTTTTTTTATTGTGGGTATCATTTACATTAATAAAATCTATATTTTTAATTGCTAATTTATGATTGCCCCCTCTAACCCTTCTTATTACAATCTTATTTTCTTTTCCCAAAACAGGTTCATTTGGATATCTATCAATTTCGGATTTTCGACGCATTCTCGATGGATTTAGCCGACCACCGGTATATTTTTTACCGCCCAAGCTTTCAATTGATTTTCGCATTATTAGAAATTGTAAAATCTCTAATTAAGACTTTTCTAAGGTTTAGATATTATGCTATTTTTTATTATATTCAAATCAGAAATTCCAAAGTACTCTTGAAACTTTTTTGTTGTCTTGTACACTTTTAATCTTCCAACTGATTCATGTTCAATAAATGCTAATTGTTCTAAATATTTTACATGTGAATATGCTTGAGTTCCTCTTATTTCAACCAATCTTTTTGATGTAATGGGCTGTTCATATACTATATATGATAAGGTTTTCAAAGATGATGATTGAAGTAGTGGTTGTTTTGCAAATTTCCTTATTACAGGAACGTAATCAGATTTAAGTTGAAAAACATATTTTCCATCATCAAGTTCTTTTAATTCTAATGCATAAAAAACAGAATTAATTTTTTTTGTTAAATCTAAAAGAATTTTTCTAATTTTTTCTTTTGAATTTAGACCTGTTGCTTTGAGTAATTCATCTATAGACATAGGCCTTCCAGAGGAATATAATGCAGCTTCGATTCTTGCAATAGTTTCTTTTTCAGGAAGACCTTCTCTCAAACTCATCCCTTTTTAATAATATACATTTTTATTAATATTGAGTCATACTGACTTTTTTGTTATTTTTATATCAACGGAATCATCTTCTTGTACTAAATCAATCCTTCCCTTCATTGCAAGATGTAATAAAGCGATAAAAAATCGAGCGATCTCTAGACGTTCCATTTTTGCAATAAATTTACTAAAAAAGATGGTTTCTGTATATCTTAATGACTGCATTAGATAATCTTCATGTTCTTCTAAAATTTTTTCAAATTTAACTAAATAATGATCAAAATCAAAATCTTCTATTGGTTCTATTTGTATTTGATTTCTATTTTTTTGTTTTGGGTTTCCTAATTCATTAACCATATTTTCAAGTATCTTAAGTAAATCTTCGAGAGATACAGGATAAGTTGAAGATAATCTAAAAGGAAAATCTATTAGATTTAGAACAGGAATTTCTTTTTGGTCACTTTTATTGTAACTTCTTTTTTCCATAGAAAGTTTTTCCAAACGAAAGATGCTTTCAACTTTCAGTCTATAAATAAGAGAAGAGGACCACGCTGCAATCCCGCAGATTCGTAGATCTTTCTTTCCACTAGAATTAATAAATTTTAAAAGTAATTCTAATAGATTTGAAATATTTATTTCCCACACATTTTGTTTTCCTAATAATGATGTATTAAAAAGTAAATTTAAAGGAGGAATAGCTAATGATGATTTACTACCTTCTTCTTCTATCATTATATATTCTAAGTAGATAAAATTAGAAGTTATAAAAATATATAGTCGACGATACTATGATTTCAACCATCCTATTGGCACATCTTGATACAATCCATTTGGTAATATTCTTCTAATTGATATAGGTAATGCTTTTTTTTCTATCTCTTCAATGGCAAGAGAAATGGAACTCCTTGATTTCGCATCTATTTTGATCATAAGGGGAGCACCAAATGATATTTGTAAAGCACGAGCACCTGTTATTCTTGCTTTCTCAAATCTAGTTATTCTTTTTGGACCTATCAATACTTGTTGATCTTGAATCGATATTTCTCTTAAGATATAATCAGCTTCGTCATATTCTACAAATTTTTCCTTACGTAATGATTCAAATTTTTGAGATTCTTTTAATTCAGATTTTGCTTCTTCTGCTAAGTCTACTTCTTCTTTAGTTGCTGTTGTTGTCTTTGTTTTTTTACTTTTTGGACGACTTTTTGTTGCTTTTGTTTCTGCTTTTGTTTCTGCTTTTGAATTTAACTCTTTTTTTGTGTTTTTTGAAGGTTTTTTTATTATAGTAGTTTCTGTTTCATTTTCTGACTTAATATCATTTAATGTATTATCTATATATTTATTATCTAATTCCTCAACCAAGAATACTGCAAAAGCTTATTTAAATATAATTAAACGTTACGAATTTAAGTTAATAGCAAGTCAAAATTAATTAAGCATAAAAATATGTCAAAAACAAATCAATTTTCTACGGTTTCTAGAATACCAATTAAAATAATAATAGAAAAAAAAGAAATACTAGATGGACAACTCATACGTCACTTTTCTCCTCTTACAGTATCGTATTTGTTAAAACAACTGCCCATCTGTGGTGGCATTCACTATAATAATGACAATTTCTGTTATATACAAACTCAATTAAATATAGGTGCAGAAAAACAGAAAAAAGCATTTTCTAAAGGTGATATTACTTTAATGACATCTACCGGATCTATTTGTTTTATTCTCAAAGAAATATCATCAATGTCCTATCCTATGAATCATATTGGAAAAATATCTTCATCATCAAATTTGGAATTATTAAGGGATTTAAAGCCAACTGATGCAATAACTATAAAATAGACATGTGAGAAATAATTAAAAACAAAGAAATGTAATGAATATTTCAGCTCTTATTATATGAATATACTTTATGTCCACTATATCCTCCAACAAATTTAATTAGGCCTTTTGATTCTAAATTTCTAATATAATTATTTGCTATGGATATTTTTACTCCTAATACTTTTGAAAGTGATTGTACAGTAATTGCCTTCATTCCTCTTACTATACTTGTATCATTAATATCCTCTATTATTACAGATGATTTATGCTTTTGACTTCTAAATGTTGGTTTATTCTCATCTTTCTTTGGCTTATTTGTTGTTGCATCGCTTGGTTGTTGTTCTGAGGCTTTAGTTGAGCTTAATGTTTTTTTCTTTACTCCTCCCATACTAATTATTAAATATTCTTTAAAAGTTATATATTTTTATATCTTTTATTAAAAATTTAAATCCTCTTTTATAAATAATTAAAATGAAGTAACGATACTTATTGGATTTTTCAACTATAGCAGAAATTTTTGAGGATATGGAAAAAACTAAAAGTAGATTATTGTTGACAGATCATCTAGTTGATCTCCTAAAAAAGACTCCAACTAGTACCGATAAAAAAAATTGTTTATCTTTTACAAGGCAAAATATATCCATCTTTCGAAGGAATTGAATTAGGGTTAGCAGAAAAATTGACTATTAAAGCTATCTCAGAGTCAACAGGAATAACCGTTAAAGAAGTAGAAGACATATACGGAAAAATTGGAGATTTAGGTGAAGCTGCGAGAGAAATAACAAAAAAAAAATATCAACGTACTCTTTTTAGTGAGAAAATTACTGTTGAAAGAATATATTCGACTTTTGAAAAAATAGCACAATCTATAGGCTCTCGGTCACAAGTAATAAAACTCCGCCTAGTAAATAGTCTGTTAAATGATGCAACACCATTAGAAAGCAAATACATTATAAAATTTCTTTTAGGTACATTGCGATTAGGAATAGCTGAATATACAATAATAGATGCTCTAGCCATTGCCTTTACAGGAAATAAAACAAATAGAAAAAAGATAGAGGAAAAATATAATGTTTATAGTGATTTAGGTAGGATTGCTGAGATATTATCAACAGAAGGATTAAAAGTTGTAGATGAATTAAAAATTACACCACTAAAACCTATTAGACCCATGTTAGCTGAAAGAGTAACTGATCCTAGAGAAGCTTTGAAAAGATTAAACGGGATAATAGCACTTGAATATAAACTAGATGGTGAAAGAGTCCAAATTCACAAAGACAAATCAGAAGTACAATTATTTTCAAGAAGCCTTGAAAAGATAACATCCCATTATCCAGATATTGTAGACTCGATAAAGGATTTTAAAATTAATAGATGCATATTAGAGGCTGAGATAGTCTCTATTGATTTAACTACAAAAGAAATTCAGCCTTTTCAGGAACTAATGCATAGAAAAAGAAAGTACAATATATATGATATTGTAAAAAAATATCCAATTAAAGTATACTTATTTGATATATTGTATTTAAAAGGAAAAGATTTGACTAATTGTGAATATATAAAAAGAAGGAAAATTTTGGAAACCATCGTTAAGGAAAATAAAAATAACACTATAGATGTTGTCCAGCAAATTGTTTCTTCCAATTTACTACAAATAGAGAATTTTTTTAGCCAGGCAAAACTGAATGGGTGCGAAGGATTAATGTTAAAGCAACTCAATAGCAGATATCGGGCAGGGGCAAGAGAATATTTATGGATGAAACTAAAAAAAGAATACGATAATGCATTGGGAGATAGTTTTGACCTTACAGTTATTGGGGCATTATTGGGCAAAGGCAAACGTACAGGTTATTATGGAGCTTTATTATTAGCTTCATATGATCCAAATTCTGATACATTTCAGAGCGTTTGTAAAGTAGGAACCGGTTTTTCTGATCAAGATTTAGAACTTATTTATAAGGAGCTAAAAAACTATATAGTTAAAGAGAAGTACTCTAATGTCATAACTAATATGAAAATGGACGTCTGGTTTAAGCCAAAGCTGGTTTTAGAAATAATAGCCTCTGAAATTACTCTTAGTCCAACCCATACTGCAGCGTTCGGATTGATCCGAGACAATTTTGGTCTAGCATTGAGATTTCCAAAGTATTCTGGAAAAATAAGATATGATAAAAATCCTGAAGATTCTACAAACTCTGATGAACTGATAAAATTCTACAAAAGACAGGTAAAAAGTAATAAAAGCTAATTATATATTATTCTAAAACCATCAAAAAATGACTGTTTTTTCTTTCTTTTACAACTCTTCAATGAGAGATGATTAAAACCTGAATAATACAAAGTCAATGAAAAAGAATAAAAAACCTATTATTACTATTTTATATCAAAATAATATCAAGACTATGAGACAAACAAAGGAAATTCGCAAAAGAGACAATCAGGAAAAACTAATAAAATCAATGAACCTAATAGAATCAATTTTAAAAAATCATACCATTCCAAAGAGTATTAAAAATTCTATGAACGAAATTTTATCAACATTAAGAGATGAAAGAAAAGGAGAGATCGCAGTAAGAGTTGCAAATGCTATAAGTTTATTAGAGAATATTACTCAAAATCCTCATATTCAGTCACATATTCGTACTAATATATGGCAATTAATCTCCATTTTGGAGAGTATTAGAGAATAAGAGCCTATCCGAAAAGTAGTTTATAGAATTTTAGTTATGGTATAACAGACTCATTAGACAAAGCTAAATCTATTTAGTATCTTAAACTTTATGAGATATTTATTTGATATCTATAACTTCTGGAATTGATTCATCATATGAAATACCAGACGCATTATAGAACAGGATTGTTCTTCTTTTACCAAAGACAAAAAGAAATAAGAAGAAAAGTGGTCGTCCTAGGATGGATGATAGAAAGGCAATGACTGCTATATTCTACATAGCACGTACTGGATGTCAGTGGAAAGCACTAACACGAAGTCTTGGTGCATCAAGTACAGTACATGACAGGTTTCAGCAATGGAGAAAAGATGGTATATTCAAACAAATGTGGATTGATGGTCTAAAATTATACGATGAAAAAATTGGTATAAATTGGGAATGGCAATCAATGGATGGTGCAATAACAAAAGCACCGCTTGGGGGAAAAAAGTACAAGACCAAATCCTACAGACAGAAGTAAATCCGGTACCAAACGCAGTCTCTTGGTAGATGGACAAGGCATTCCTCTTGGAATTACGGTAGATGGTGCTAACAGACATGATATGAAGATGACAAAAGCAACACTTCAGAGTATAGTGATACATAGACCATTGCCATCATCATCACTAAAATTACAACAACAACATATCTGTCTTGACAAGGGTTATGACTATCCTGAGGTATACGAGTTACTTGAAGAATATGGTTATACCATGCATATTTGCAAGAGAGGAGGAGAATACAATAATGGTAACAAAAAGAAGAAGAAGAAAAGGATACCAAAATACAGAGCAAGAAGATGGGTTATTGAAAGAGCGCATTCATGGATGAACAGATTCAGAAGATTGTTGATTAGATGGGAAAAGAAGGAAAATAATTATATTGCAATATTACATTTTGCCTGTGCTTGGATAACATATAAGAGAGGAGGGATTTTCGGATAGGCTCTAAGTAATTTCAATACTTTTCCCTATTATTCTTCGTTGGTTTAAGGGAAGTAATTTCAATGCTTTTCCCTATTACTCTTCGTTGGTTTAAGGGGAGGAGGTAACTTTTCAAGTTTATGTGAAGGATTTGAAAGATAATGACGAGAAGCCCCTTCACCTGAAAGAACAATATTACATTCTAAACATTTGTATTTTATAGCCATATCCCAACCACAAATATTAGGTATACTTCCCTAAAAAGTCTATTGTTTATATAAAATAATCATATAGTAAAGGTGAAATAATTTGATTTTCTTATCTTAATTTTATAATTTCTCTATTATCAGGTACAGATGATCTAATTCCAATTTTATTATAAATTGTACTCGCAATATTTTCTGATTTTGTACGTTCTCCATGATTTACTAGCACACGTTTTGGTTTTATTCTAGAAACAAAACTCAAGATCTGATTAAAATCACTATGACCACTAAACCCATCAATTTTTTGAGTTTGACACTTTAAAGGAATAACTTTGACTTTGCCATTTTTATCCATCATACTAACTTCATTCATATTTCCATCTAAAACTCTCCGTCCCAATGTACCATTGATTTGATATGATACAAAAATCATTTTGTTATTTGACCTTGTAGCAATTTCTTTGAAATATTCTACAGAAGGGCCACCTTCCAACATACCAGAAGTAGCCATAATGATAGCAGGATTTGGATCATTTAAAACCTCATCTCGTTTACCTAATCCATTAACTACAGTAAAATATTCTGATTGGAATGGGTTAATTCCTTGTGAAACTGATCGTCTTACATCTTGACCGAGATAATGTGCATATGACATGTGTATAGCACTTGCCTCTGAAATCATTCCCTCGATATAAATAGGAGCTTCAATTAATCTACCTTCTTTCATTTCTTTATCTAAAACAAGCATTATTTCTTGGGCACGCCCGACGGCTGGCAAAGGAATAAGGACTTTACCACCATTTGTTAATGTTTTATTAATTGTCTCGGTAAAAGTATTGTAAACGACTGATTGATCGGGCATTATATCATTAGAGCCACCATACGTACTCTCTGTAATCAACGTTTCTACGCGAGGATAGTTTGAAACAGCACAATCCAATAATTGAGTTTTTGAATATTTATAATCACCAGAATATAGAATATTATGAGCTCCAGAAATATTCAAATGTACTGTTGCACTTCCCATAATGTGACCAGCGTTATTGAGTGTTATAGTAATATCTGGTGAAATATCTGTTGGTTTACCATAAGGTAAGGTGATACAGTGTTTTATTACCTCATTAATATCCCGAGTTTCATATGGACAATAAATACCATTATTTTGTGCAATTTTTACTGAATCAGACTGTAATAAATTCATTAAAGGTAATGTGGGTTCAGTACAATAAACGGGACCATCATATCCATATTTGAATAATGTAGGCAAGAAGCCTTGATGATCTATATGAGCATGACTAATCACTATTGCGTCTATATCTTCTAATTGACAATCAAGCCAATCTATTCTTGGGAAAGCATCTATGCCATTATTTTCTCCAGGATTAATGCCACAATCTAACATAATTTTGCTCTCAGACGTTACAACAAGAAAACAAGAACGTCCTACTTGTTTTACTCCTCCAAGACAAAAAATATAAACTTCTTTGTTATTCCAAATTTTATTTGGTTTATTACCATTTGTTATAGTCCTGTTAGAGAATTTTTCATTTTCAAAAGTTTCATCTATTCTTTTGATCAACGGTTCTCTAAAAACTCGTTTACCTAATTCTCTTAGGAAACTACTTCGCTCCTTTGACGAGCTTTTCAATATTGTGTGTATATTTTTTATACTCATAGATGAAATATGTGATGAACGTCGTAAATGAGCTATCCATCCCGTAGAATGAGCTATATTTATAAGAATTTCAGAATCAATTGCTTCTGGTTTATTAACCTCTAAAACTACCTCACCGGTTGCATCATCACAAAACACTGCTGAAACGACGACATCTTTAGGTAATATTTTAGCTACAATAGATTTCTTGTCTTATCTTCTTGAAGTCTTATTGAGTTATCAGTTCTAACTATAAATCTTTTTTTCAGGGTTTTTGAAAGAGAGGAGAGATAGTATGTCAATTCTGTAAGAGAAAATTTAGGGTTTTTAGTGTATAAAGCAATATATGGTCCTTCAAACCTAGCGAGAGTAATTTGTGACTCTTTGGGAACTGAGTCGAGAATTGTTTTTGTTATTGCTTCTTCTTCGTTAGCATATTTGGGATTCTTTAATATTCTATCTGTTGTTGTCTCATTTTTATTTCCATTATTTACTGAATCATTATAGTTGATTTTCTCACTAGTATTAGTAATAGTATTATTATTAGTATTTCTTTTCATATTTATCAAATTTTTTTATTCATTTGTTCAATATCAATTATTTATCTATCTTAAAAGAAATAATCAATAGACATAAATTGAAACTTGTGTATATGTTATATTTATTATTCCATTAATATAGTTTTAGTCATGTATAGCATTAAATTTTTATCGATTAAGAAAAAATTCATAAAATATCATTTTACTGCCATACTGCTATATATGCATCCTCATTATCCTATCTTAAAACCCATGGTAAAGTAAATGCCAATATTACAATTATTATAAATATCAGGCTTAAAATAGTAAATGGCTTTACTTTGCTTTTGGTTTTAATTTTATTTTCTAGTAATGCACCATACCATTGACCTCCATCTAACATAGTTATAGGGAGAGCATTGAATATTCCCACATTAAAATTGATAAACCAAATCCAGAAAAGTAAATTTCCAATAATTGGAAAAGCTGGACCAAAAATACTTGAAGAATATTCAGAAGACATAACATCAGAATAGGGGACAAGACTTTGCTGTAAGGTTGGTGGCATAAGTATTGCTAATGGATTAGTTAAAAAGAGATTTTTGTAATTATCTAAAACTAAGACTGGATCAAAAAATTTATCTGCAAGAGTAACACCTAAAACACCTTTATTTTCTGGAAGGGATGCAGGTAGGTTAACAGATTGAACTTGTTCTCTTTTATCTTCTGTCAGCCACTTTATTTGTATAGATGTTCCTAAATTATCCTTTAAAATATTTCGCAGCTCCACAATGTCTTCTATTGGTTCATTATTGATAAAAGTAATGATAGAATTCTTTTCTAGTCCAATAGATTTTGCTAAAGAATTTTCTCCAACTGTTAATACAGTGATACCAGGTTCATCTCCTGAAGTATTTGAAATAGGTGTAAGTGAAGATACTAAAAGAAATAGTAATCCAAAACAGATCCCTGCAAGTATCATATTGTTCATTGGCCCTGCAGTAAGAATTGCACTTTTTTGTTTGAATGACGTTCTATTTAATTCATCTTGTTGGATATTTACAAATGCTCCTATCGGTATCCCAAGAAACAATACAACTCCAGTGGACTCTACTTTGGTATTGTAAACCCTAGCAACAATACCATGTCCTGCTTCATGAATTATTATCGTAATGACCAATCCAATCCAACCATATGTCCAAGGTAGTATGGGATTTAAACCTGGAATCAATAGATTACCTTGAGGTCCTATCTCACGAACGCCTTCCCTAGCCGCATCATTAGAAAATAATACTAGAAGAGATCCGACAATTAGAAATACAGCTAAAGCAGTTATTAAGGGCATTAAATAGATATTAAATTTTGCATAAATTTTTCCGAATTTTGAATTAGCTATTTTATCAAAAAACTTTAATCCAAATGGTGTATGGATGAGTATTAAAGGCAATTTTAATTCATAACTTATACCAAGATTTTTTTGCAAACACAATTAGTACTATCAGAGACTATTTAAATCAATCAGCTATCTAACTTGATTATTTTGCAAATTATCTTATACTTATTATCCTTAAAAGAATTGAAACTATTGGAAAAGTCAAAAATTCTTGATTCTAAATTTTTTTTAAGAGAGACCAATGTAGTGGCACAAGACTTGTTAGGAAAAAAATTAGTAAGGATTATAACAAAAAAAAATAAAGAAAGAATAAAGATTTCAGGTGTCATAGTAGAAACAGAGGCTTATGGCTTTAAAAATGATCAAGCAAGTCATGCATTCAAAGGTATGACAAAAAGTAATCAGATTATGTTTGGACCTGTCGGTAGATCTTATGTTTATTTTATTTATGGAAATCATTTTTGTTTCAATGTTACTGCTAGATCACCGAAAGAGATGGCAGGTGCTGTATTATTACGAGCTTTAAAACCTCAAGAAGGAATCCAATATATGAAAGAGAATAGAAATGTATTGGATATAAATATTCTAACCAATGGACCAGGAAAAATTACCCAAGCGTTGTGTATAGACAAACAGCATAATAACTACGATTTGACTGATATTAATAGTGAAATATACATAGAAGAAGAAAATGTTAAACCTGATTTAATATTATCTACCAAGAGGATTGGTATTACAAAAGCAATAGATGAATATTGGAGATATGTATTAGCATCCAAAAAGGAAAATATTATTTATCTTAATAAATTCGTATCAAATAGAAAAGAGAATAACTACTTTCAGATTTGCAAAATACTATAATGGAGATGTTTGATCCGTAGATAGTGTATATATTCTATCTCTCCAATTGATTATATTTTTTGAGTCTGATTTTATCAATCTATTAATAAATCTTGTAACGATAATTAATCCTCCAATTATAAAACCAATAGAGTAAATTTTGTTAAAGAAAAGTGTCTTTTGGATTTGAATTAAATTTGTGATTAATAGAATAACTAGTATTAAGCCAGATAAAAGAGAGATTCCAAAGTTAATGAGATTTGGATGAGTTATATTTGATATTAATAACAAAGGAAATATTAAAACAGGAAATACTAATAAAAAGAAAAGAGCTATGCTTAAAAGACTCGCTTTAAGTCTCTTTTCTTTAAAGAGAGGTATGACTAATCTATCTATAGCATTAAGTAATTCTGTAGAATTTCGTGCCCATATTGCTTGAACATAGCTTTCACCTCTAACCATTTTCATTTTAAAATTGCCCTCTTTGACTTTTTTGCCCAAAGCACCATCCTCAATTATTTCATGTTTTACTGACTCATGAGAACCAACTTTCTCATAAGTATCTCTGTTAATAATAAAATAGCTTCCAAAAAAATACCCAATCTTTGATTTGGCATTATTTACCTTTAGAGGAGAAAATCTAGTATGCATAAAAGTTGTTAATATTGGAAGAGTCACTTTGGTAAGAAAATCATGACACAATAACATTGGCATCACCGTTATTGCATCTAATCTATTATGAATAATATTTTGAACAGCTAAAGACATTGTTTTTTCTGAATGAAACGAATCTGCATCCGTAAACAACAATAAATTACCATTAGACTTTAGATAACCTTGATAACACGCCCAATTTTTTCCAATCCAATTCTCATCACGATGAGTAACATCAACAACTTTAATTTTAGTGGGATATAACTTTTCAAATTCTTTCATAATTTCCAAAGTTTTATCAGTTGATTCATCATTGACTAAAATTATTTCAAAATCTGGATAATCTTGTTTTAATAGACTCCCTATGCAATGACGAATATGTTTTTCTTCATTTCTGGCAGGAAGTATTATACTAATCTTTGGAAACTTTTTTTCTACATTTTCAATAAATTCTAACCTAGGAGATCGGGTAATAGATTTAATCATAAATAATAAAAGGTAAATCCAAGTGAAACAAACTCCGCCAAGTATAGAAATAATTAAAGATAGAAAAATGAGTTGTACAATTTCCATTCTATAAATTTGATTAAAGAATTATTCCGTATTATTAGTTTTTTACTTTTTAACAATTTATACCAATTAATATAATTATGCTGACATTACTTTAACATCATGGTTATACATTTTAGACAATAATAAATTTAGCTAAGATAGGTAGCATATACATTCTATCCATTTGATTGAGAGCAATAATCTTTCTAGAACAAGATTTTTTGAGCAACTGTATAAACTAGAATCTGATGCACATGTAAAGGAAAGAATGTTGCTTGTTTTAAACGTAACATACGACAAACAGATTCCTGCACAGGTAGCAAGAGATCTGCATAGAAGCAGGACATGGGCTTCTGACTGGTTAAAGAGGTACAGGGAAGAAGGCATAGAAGGATTAAAAAACAGATCAAAGAGTGGTAGGCCACCAGAGATACCACAGGAGATAGCATACAAGATAAAAAGCCAACTTTCATCTAGCAAACAGGGATGGACTACAAAACAGGTTAATGATATCATAGTCCGAGAAAGCGGAGTACGGTACCATCAGATTTACATCTACACATTACTTCGAAAGTGGGGATTCAAGCAGAAAGTACCAAGAAAGGTACATGTAAACACAGCATCCATAGAAGAGAAAGAACGTTTTAAAAAAGAGCAAGAAAGATACTGGATAATCTCCTCCAGCAGGAAGGATTCACGGTAGTATCTACGGATGAATCATTCTTCTTCTATGATTCACTTGTCCGGAAAGTATGGATAAAGCATGATGAACGACCTGTAGTCAGAATTACTGGATCTCATCAAGAATCAGTCCTCTTTGGTTCTACCAGTCTGGAAGGAAAACAGCTGTTCAGACAGTATGACTGGTTTGATGAAAATACATTTCTTAATTATCTAAAACAGATACATAAAAAATTTCCAAAATGTTATCTGTTTCTGGATAAGGCAAAACAGCACTATAAATCAAAAAAGGTACTGCAATATTTTGATCTACACAAAAAAGATCTGATTCCAGTATATCTTCCAACAGCATCTCCAGAATTTATGTTACTGGAAGAGATATGGCATATAGCCAAAAACGATCTACTTGTGTTACAATACTATTCATCATTTACAGATTTCAGAAATAAAATATCTCAATATTTTAGAACAAAAAGATTCAATCTGAATATGAGAAATTACCTAGTTGGATGTGAGTAAGCATATTTATCTTAATTGGTATAACTACATTTTTATTTATTTATTTGCTTTCTATCTAGGACTATTGTCATAAATTTTTTTCTTTACTTTTAACAATTTACTATAAAACAGACAAGCTTAATATACGGTAAAGAAAGATAGTCGCTTAAGCAAATATCTATGTTAATAATATTTGATGTGGAAGGAGTATTACTTAATGCTGAATATTTACCTATCTTGGCTCAAGTTTTCGGACCTGCAAAAGAAAAGGAAATTTGGGATATAACAAAACAAGGAATAAGAGGAGACATAGATTGGGAAGAAGGTCTTCGAAGGAGAGTGTACGCTTTAAGAGGTACAAGATTTCAAGATGCTAAAGCTATAGGAGAAAAACTAGAAATTATGCCCGGAGCAAAAGATCTTTGCTTAGCACTCAAAAATGCAGGATGGAAAATGGTTGCCATTTCAGGTGGTTTTACAATTATTACAGATAGATTAAAGAAAGAGCTAGGTTTAGATTTAATTTTTTCTAATGAATTAATTTTCAAAAATGGAATACTAGATGATATTAAACTTACAGTAACTTCAGATAAATCACTTGTTGTTAGACCAATAATTAAACAATTAGGTATTAAAAAAGAAGAAATAGTTGTAGTTGTTGATGGAGCTAATGATCTTAAGCTATTTGATATAGCGGGATATACAGTAGGATTTTGTCCTGTAGATATAGTCAAAAATAAAGCAGATGATGTTATAGAAATAAGGAACTTATCATTACTAAAGCATTTGTTGGAAAAAAGATTTGGAAATTGGATTCTAAAAACCAATCAAGAAGAAATGAAAAATAAACTAAAATAAAAATAAAAAATAAATAATTTCATTATAACAAATTCTAATGCTAAAAAAAATCGAGATAATTCCAATATACATAGATAGTCAGATAAAACCAAACTCAAATATAGTAAATACTTTTTTAAAGGCAATAAAAGAAAATAATAACAACTACCAGATTCTCGAGAATGGTGATATAATAGTTTTAGCTCAAAAGATCATTTCAAAAAATGAAGGGAGATTAATTAATCTGGATGATATTACTCCTTCTCAAAAGTCCATCGATCTTAGTAAACAAGTAGATAAAGATCCTCGAATTATTGAATTGATATTACAAGAATCTCGTAAGATTATAAGAATATTTAATAATATTATAATTGCAGAAACTCATCATGGCTTTATTTGTGCAAATGCTGGTATAGATCAAAGTAATGTGAGTAATAGAAAGGATCAAGTCCTTTTACTACCAATAAACCCTGATAAATCTGCAGAATCAATAAGAAAAGAGATATATGAAAAAACCAGAAAACATGTTGCTGTTTTAATAACAGATACATTTGGTCGTCCATTTAGAATGGGTCAGACAAATGTTGCAATAGGTATTGCAGGTATAAATCCTTTAAAAAGTTATAAAGGAAAACAAGATATGTTTGGCAAAATTTTAAGGGTTACAGAAATAGCTATTGTTGATGAAATAGCAGGGGCAGCAGAACTAGTTATGGGTAAGACAGAAGGGATCCCAATAGCAATAGTTAGAAATGTTAACTACTCTAAATGTAATAGTTCAATTACAAAAATTATCAGGAAAGAAAAGAAAGATATTTTCCGATGAATTTAACTATAAAAGAAAGTCATAAACATTTTATATTGCAACAGCTTCTTTTTATATTGGGAGCATAGTAGATAATGATCGATAACAATAATAATAATAATTTTAAAAAGGTTATTGATGTAAGAGGACTTTACTGTCCTGAACCTGTTTTTAGAACAAAGATAGAAATGGAAAAAATGACAATAGGTGAAAGATTAAAGGTTGTTGCTGATGATCCACAATCAGAAGAAGATATTTCTAGATGGGTAAACAGAAATGGACATGATTTAATATCAGTAAATAAAAAGAAATCAGATTTAGAATTTATAATAAAAAAGGCAAAGTAAAATGACTCAAACAATAACAAGAAATCAAGTAATAGAAAAAATAGGAAATACTCCTTTAATAGAATTATCTTCTTTTTCAACAGATAGCGTAAAACTTTTTGCTAAACTAGAATGGCATAATCCTTTTGGTTCTGTTAAAGATAGAGCTGCGTTTTGGATGATAAAAGATGCAGAATCAAAAGGAAGAATCAAGAAAGACAAAAGCATAATTATAGAACCTACTTCAGGAAATACAGGAATAGCATTAACAGGAATTTCCTCATCCTTGGGATACAAGGTTGAGATAGTTATTCCAGAAAAAGTAAGTGTTGAAACAAAATCTATACTTAAAAAATTAGGAGCTATAATACATGAAACATCAGATGATTTATGTCCAAGAGTAGGAGCAGGAACTGATCAGAGTATTGCACTTGCAAGGGCAATATCTACTCCAAGACCAGATATTTACTATATGCCAAATCAATATGAAAATGATGCTAATTTTATGGCTCATTACGAAAGTACAGGGCCCTGAAATATGGTATCAAACTAATGGCAAGATTACTCATTTTCTAACAGGTTGTGGAACTGGAGGAACTATAACAGGAACGGGTGTCTATTTGAAAGAAAAGAATCCGAATATTAAAGTTGTTGCAATTCAAGCACAAAGAAATCATTTATTGCAGGGATTAAGAAATTTTGAAGAATCTTCTATGCCTGATCTTTTTAAAAGACGAGAGAGTGTAGTCGATGAATGGTTTACTGCAACTAATAAAGCCTCTTTTACAATGGTAAAGGAACTTGCTAACAAAGAGAATATTTTAGTTGGACCCTCCTCTGGTTCAGTAATGTCAGCAATGCTAGAAACTAGAAATAAAATTAAAAAAGGAATAATAGTAGGCATTTTTGCTGATGATGGAAGAAAATTCAAGAGTCTATACAAAGAACAAAATGTTTTTACCGTTGAAGAATATGAGAAAGCTCTGGAAAATGCAAAGTATCTCTCGGAATTATTGTACTAGAGATAACAAAATCACATTTTCCTTTAATTAATTAATTAAATATATGATAAATTTTAAACAAAGCAAGAGTAATGAATGATATATTTAAAAAAAATCTATCATTCTTTGATGACAAATTTACAATTATTATTTTTTATGTATTTATATTATTGAAACATAATTAAATGGAATATTTTTTTAAATTATTTTATTATTACTAATTATATTTTATTGTTATTATCGTCATTTTTCTTTTCAGTTAGCCATTTTTCAACATCAAGGGCAGCCATACAACCATAGCCAGCAGCAGTAACAGCTTGCCTATAACGAAAATCATGTACATCTCCTGCAGCAAATACTCCCTCAACACTAGTTCTTGAATTTTCTTTTAGAACGATATAACCATGGTCATCCATTTCAAGTTGGTTTTTAAATATTTTTGTATTGGGCTCATGTCCAATCGCTATAAATAAACCTCCAACATTTAATTCCCTTTCTTCTTGGGTATTTACATTTTTTATTGATATTGTTGAAATTTTTTTATTGCCAGTTATTTTAGTAATTGTACTATTCCATAGAAATTGAATTTTGGGATTCTCAAATGATTTTTCTTGTAATATTTTGCTTGCTTTAAATGAATTGCGTCTGTGGATTAATTTTACTGATTTTCCAAATTTGGTTAGAAAGGTAGCCTCTTCAAGGGCAGTATCTCCACCTCCAACAACAGCAATATCTTCCCCCTTAAAGAAAGGACCATCACAAGTAGCACAATAGGAAACACCTTTTCCCCCAAATTCCTCTTCTCCAGCAATGCCTAATTTTCGCGGAGTAGCTCCAGTACATACTAGAATTGCTCTAGATAAATACGCTTTGGAATAAGTTTTTACAAAAAAAGGCTTTTGTTTAAAATTAACTTCTATTACTTCGTCATCAACAATAGTAGAACCAAATCTTGCAGCTTGTTCTCTCATATTCATCATTAATTCAGGTCCAAATATTCCATTTGGAAATCCAGGATAGTTTTCAACTTCACTAGTTGTCATTAATTGCCCTCCTGGCAAACTGCCAGATATTATTAAAGTCTTTAGTTTAGCACGAGATGTATAGGTTGCTGCAGTATAGCCAGCAGGACCTGAGCCAATGATAATAACATCAAAAGTATGTAATTTTTGATTATTATTATTAGTAAGATCTTCACTGTCATTATAATTATCTTTATCATTAACATCATGGACTTGCATTCTATATGTAATAGATAAAAATAAAGACCAATTAATAATTTGTTCGCTATATTGTTTCTATTCTGCGTCTTTTTTTTGAACGATTATTATCAATAAAAAGACTTTGATTGTATTTATTTAGGAGAATTTTATGTCTTTGGCATATCTTTTTCTCTTTTATGTTTATTCTAATAATATCATCCTGAAAATGTGCATTAAATAACCTACAATTCCTGTCTTCGCAAAAAGGATCTCCGGAATTGATAAAATAAAAAAGTGATTGAAGAGATAAACCTATAATAATATCATTTATTCGTGGATCATTGTAATTTACAAATTGTCCATTGTATTCCCTTTTAAGCTCATCAACAATATCAAGATCATCTCCTCTAAAAAAATACAATTTATAATAATAATCACGAGGTTTAGCAATTCCCTCTACAATTCCAGAAGTAGATATTAAAGTCGGATTTCCACAAATCAGTGACCTGGCATGATATCGCCAATCCGTCTCATCAAATGTACATAATAATTTATCAGTTATCAGAATGTAAAGTTTTGTGAATGTTAATTCCTGCTCTTGCTGTTGTTGTTGTTGTTGCTCATCATTTTGTATTAATTTTTGAAGTAATTTTTGGATGACAAATCCATCATATAGCAAGAGATCAACAAATTCCTTTTTTTTGTTGGGTGCAACAACAACCTTTTTTTCGTTATGATTATAAGAATGAGAATAATAATGATTATAATTCAAGTCATAAATGTATAATGGTTTTTTTAGGTCTTGAACAATAGCATGGTTATAAAATGATAAACTTTTTTCTTTATCTATTGAATTTAAATATAACAAAGATTCTTTCAATTCTTTTTCTATTACATTATTGGGTAATACTTTCTTTAAACAAGCTATAATCTTTTCAATATCTATTTCAGGCCAAGAGGATTCATTAAGAAAATTTATCTGTTTACAATATAACATAGTTAATAAAAAAAAGTGATGGAAACAGAAGAAGAAGAATAAAAAGAAAAAGACGACAAAAATAAGGGAAAATTTTTACTCTACCAGTTTTGTCAATCACAAGTCAATCAGTTTGGAATTTGTTGTGGGACTTCTTTTAACTTGCGAGCAGCTATTTCAGCAGCCTTTTTACCAGATAATAACATTGAACCAAAGGTAGGGCCCATTCTTGGAAGACCATGAGTTTCAGTTACTGACATTCCTGATGCGATTAGTCCAGGAAATACCTCTCCAGTATAATTAACTACTGCATCTTCACCTCCTTCTACGTTCATTGGATCCATTCCCTTCCACTTTACATAACCTCTTTCCATTAATCTTTTTACTGCAACCGAATCATGTCCAGATGCATCTATAACTATTTTACTTTCAAAAGCGATTGGATCGACACATGTAATATTTCTTGGGAGTGCAGAAACTGGCATCCAATTTACTACAACGCCACCAACACGTCCATTTTTAAGAACTAGATCATCAAATTTTGTTAGTTGTAAAAATCTAACTCCTGAATCACAAGTTGCAGCTATTAGTTTAGAACAAGCATGAGGACCCCAAGTGGCATATAGTCCATCTCTTATGACTCTATATGGAACTCCTAACTCATCCCAAATTTTTTGGGCTGGCGCTCTTACAGTTACAGGATTCATCATATAACCACCAACCCAATAACCACCACCAATATAGTTATTTTGTTCAATAATTAATGTTCTGATTCCTGATTTACCTAATTCTCTGCCTGCAGATAAACCAGCAGGTCCGGCACCAATAATAATAACATCAGAGTCAGTATATTCATTCATGGTTTCCATAAACATTGCAGCAATTGAGCGACTAATTTCTTTCTCGCTGACGTCAGCAAAAATTTTCGGCATACATTGTTATATCACCATCAATTGATTATATATTACTAATGCATTTTATTATGCATTTGATGGATGATAGGATTATTACAAAATAATATGTGTTTCTTTTTCTCCGAACGAGTGATAGAGTATATATATGTATGTATGTGTTTGTGTATATGTATATATTTTTGTTCTCTTTCTTATCTATCTACAATATTATTTGATGAGAAATGAGTTCCTCTAACTTTACTATCAATCTCAGTTATTAATTTTAGAAAATCAGCTTTATGAGAATTCAGATACTCTTGCCCCTTGTCTCTCAGTCTATTTTGATATAATCTTAAATCTCTATGTTCATTAAAGAATTTCTCAATCATGGTACTTCCATGAATAGAAGGATTTATCAATTTATCAAAATAACTCATCGTTGTTTCAACATCCCCTTGTTCTATAGATTCTCTACTTCTTCCTAAAAGTTCACTTATATCTTTTAATTGTTGAACAGGAGGAGAGATCTCTCGGGATTTCCCCATTAAACCTGAACGTTTAACTGTGCCGACTTTTGAAGCTATTTCTTTAGAAAGTTCAAAATATTCTTCTTTATTGAATAAATTTTTCTTTACCTTTCTTATTACCAAACCTTTCATAGTTAACCTAAGTAAAGCATCATCAACTTCAACTTTATCCATACCAGTTATCCAAATTATTTTCCCTGAATAATCATAACCTTGTCTTATTGCTTCCAAAACAACAACTTCAATGATCCTTCTAAATCCTTCTTCTGCTTTGGCATTTTCAAAATCTCTATCTCTAACAGCACGTTTAGCATAGGATATATCAATTTCAATTGCTCGTTTTAGGGCTTCCATTCCATCATCTACTCTACCATCAAGAACTAAATAACATGCTAAATTATACCAAGACATCCCATCATTGTGATTGAGATCAATTGCTTTGTCACAACATTCTATGGCTTTTACCAAGTTATTCATCCTATAATATGCGAGTCCCTTAAGATTCCATGCTTCAAAATTATTGATATCTAGATCAAGGGCATTATCATAAGCAGAAACAGCAACAGTATATTCACCAAGATGGAAATGAGAATATCCCTTTTTTATCCATGCATTAACAAATTGAGGATCCATTCTTAAAGATAATTCAAAACATCTAATGGCATCGGAAAGTTTTTCGTTAGCCATATGATTAACTCCTTTATTATAAAGATCAAATTTTTGAATATCAGTAATATTACTAGTTTTACTTTTATTCTCCGATTCGGAAGGTTTTTTTTCTTCTTTATCTTCTTTAACTTCTTTCTCTTCAAGTTTAAATTTATTGGTTATCTTCCTTCCAAAGAATCTTTCCATATAATATACAAGATCCATTACGAAGATAAATAGATTATGATTTGATTGTTATAGTGACCAATATAGAAGATCTCTTTATAAATACATAAAAATCATGAAAAAATTATTATTTTACCTTGAAGAATAAAGTATTATAATTGTCAGATTATTATAATATATTAGGAATTCAAAAGGATTCTAATCAAATACAAATAAGAAAAGCTTTTCGCGAGCTTGCCCTAAAATATCATCCTGACAAAAATAAAAATTCTGAAGAATCAAATCAAAAATTCATGGAAATTGTTCAAGCATATGAAGTTTTATCAGATGAGAGAGCAAGGAAAAGATATGATGATGACATTAATCTTACAAAAGAGAAAATCTTTCAACAACAACAACGACAAGGATTTCATTGGACTCCTTCTGCAGATTTTGCTAATTTCTACAGTTATGAAAATCTCAAACAATATGATGAGAAAAACTTTAGAGAAGGAAGAGAAGGAGGAGGTATGTGGGATATTAGTGAAAAAGCGAATGCAGGCTTATGGAAAGCAACGCTTATCTTATTAGCATCTTTGGGGTTGGTCTCTTTTTTTATTATGTTAAAAATTTACTAATAATTTAGACATATTATTACTATAGAATTATTTTTTAAAAAGTTAAAAGTACTTATTAAAATATAAAAATATTTAATAGGATGGAAATTATTCACAATAGTAAAATTGAAAGTTTTAGCATTAGGAAATCGTATATTTGTTTCAAGTTTTCAGATGGCCGGTATCGAAGGAATTGATGTTCAAAGTTCTAAAGAAGCTCTTTCAAAAATAAATCAGATAATCTCCAAAAATGAAGCTGGTTTAGTTTTATTAAGTGACGATATTGGCAAAGATATTCGATTAGAGCTGGCAAAAATACGTTCTGTAAAACCTATTCCTTTGATTTTTGAACTTCCTTCTCCAGGTAGTAAAAAAGAAAAAGTAGACTATAGAGCATTGTTAAAACAAATTTTAGGTGTTTAACAAGAGAAAAAGGGATAATAATAATAATACAAATTAAAGCAAAAAAATTTCTTTTTGTAAAAATAACATTTAATGTGTATTTGATTAATTTATTAATTATTAATAGAATCTCTGTGTATATCTCTTTTTTTAAATACTAATATGAAAATTAATTTTGCGTTAAGTATTGCTGGAAGTGATCCTAGCTCAGGGGCAGGAATTCAAGCAGATATCAAAACCTTTTCATCATTAGGAGTTTATGGATGTTCTGCTATCACTGCAATAACTGTCCAAAATACTCAGGAAATAATCGAGATTTTTCCTATTCCTTCTAAAATAGTAATAAAACAGATAAAATTGATTTTAGAAGATATAAAGATTGATTCAATAAAGATTGGAATGGGTTATGATGAATCAATAATTACCGGTATATATGACATTTTGAAAAATGAGAATATCCCCATAATCATAGATCCAATTTTTACTTCAACATCTGGAAGAAATCTTATAAAACCTGAGGCAATGCAAGTATTCACAAAAAAGCTATTAACTATTGCAACAATAACCACACCAAATATCAAAGAGGCAATAAAACTTTCAGGAATCAAGATTAATACAAAAGAGGATATAAAAAAAGCTTTACAAAAGATAAAGGACCTTGGTCCTAAAAATGTTATTATCAAGGGTGCAAGAGAAACAGAAGGAGTAGGGGTAGGACTTGGAGAACACTATTGTTCCAAAGAGTCTATTGACACTTTAATTGAAAATAATTTAAACATAAGAGAGTTTTCCAATCCTTTACTACGTATTCCGGAAAATCACGGTTCTGGTTGTAATTTTTCTGCAGCATTATCTGCATTCATTTCTCAAGGACACGAAATACCTAGAGCATGTTATATGGCTAATGAATTTGTTAACAAGGCTTTGCAAAATCTCTTGGATATAGGAAAAGGAAATCCGATTGTAGATACAAGCATAAAGACTTCATTGTCATCATTTAAATTTCAAGTAATTGAAGAGCTAGCAAAAGCCATCAAAGAGTTGGAAGAGATTAAAGGAATGGGCAAGTTGATTCCAGAAACACAATCTAATTTTGTATATGCAATACCAAATGCCAATAATTTAACGGAAGTTGCTGGAGTTAAAGGTAGAATAGTAAAAATAGATGAAAAAGAAGTGAAAGCAAGCTCATCTATAGAATTTGGGGCATCAAAACATATTGCATCAGCAGTAATTTCATATATGACCATTAATCCTACAATAAGAGCTGGATTCAATTTAAAATATGATAAAAAGATAATTGAATTGTTACAATCTTTTTTGAAAGTCTCAGAATATGAACGGCAATTGGAACCATCTGAATTCAAAGAAAAAGAAGGATATACAATTCCTTGGGGAATTAAGGAAGCATTACGAAGAGAACCCAATGCAAATGCAATTTATCATAAAGGAGACATTGGAAAAGAGCCTATGATAATAGTATTTGGGCAAAATCCTAAAGAGGTTATCACATATCTAAAAAGAATATTAGAGAAATACTAATAGAGATAATTATTAATCTAAAAGTATATTATACTTTAAAATTAAATTAAATTAAATTTTTAATATGCAGGCAGTTATTCTTGCTGGAGGATTAGGAACAAGATTACAACCTTATACTTTCTTTATTCCCAAGCCAATGTTACCATTGGGAAATAAACCATTGCTTGAATATTTAGTAGAATGGGTCAAGCAGTTAAAAAGTATTGATGAAGTAATTATTTGTGTAAGTTATTTGCATCGAACTATTGAAGACTATTTTGAAGATGGAGGAAGGTTTGGTATAAAAATATCATATGCACATTCTGAAAGACCATTAGCTACTGCAGGTCAATTGAAAACTGCAGAAAAAATGTTGAAGGATCGATTTCTTTGTCTATATGGTGATTCCGTCTATGATTTTGATTTAGCAAAAATGGTTCAAGAGCATGAAGAATCAAAGGCTTTTCTTTCTATGGCTTTAATGAAATATAAAACAAAAATGAAATATGGTTTCATAGATACAGACGAAGAAGCAAATATTGTTACATCATGGAGAGAAAAACCAGAAGTAGAAGGACTGATAAATATTGGCTGCTATATAATGGAAAAAGAATTTCTAGGAATGATCCCTCAATCAAGTACTATCGGAATGGACAAAATAGTAAAGGATGTAATTTCTCAAAAGAAAATTGTTAAAGCTTTTACAATAGATTCAGGTTTCATTGATATAGGAGACAAAAGATCATATTTGGATGCATATAAAAAATACGTGAAAAGATTGGGAAGCATATGAAGAGATCTCAATCTATTATATCAAAATGATGTGTTGATATTTTTATACCCTTTATCGATTATTCTTATAAATAGATGACTATTAATTATAAATAACATAGCATGTCGCAACTTTTGTAAATACTTGAGTCTGGGTCATAATTCAATTAATAAACAAGTTTCAGGATCCTAACAATAGAGTACTACTAACAACTGTGCAATACTCTACTACTGCTATATTACTAAATTCTTGTATTGCTATCTTTTGTTAATTTGTTGGTGGCGTTGATGAAGAAGTTTTTCACCAATACATTATCTTTGATATAGAGTATTAGCTGCTTATTTATATATTAAAAATAATATAATGGTATTTTTATTTCTAACCTGGTCCCAATTACTATATCGTTTACATTTTATATTCTTCAATGGTAGGAAAATCTATCTATCTATCTATAGATTAGTCCACTATAATCGTTCAATGTTATAGTGATAATATCTTGATAGTGATGATGATGATGATGGTTATGACGATAGACACAATTGTGATAATGATTTTGACAGCAAAAGAGAAATAATATAATGATTGATTGATTGAGGGTTGACAGTCTACACAATTAATAGCGATTGTATAAACAGTGATAACGTTTGTGACTGTTATGACATAAAAAGTGATAGTGATTGCTGATCCGGTTAGTTAGTGATTGACGTAAAAGCGTCGATAAAATGATAGTGATAATTGTGTGACTGTCTTGATTTTTTTCGCAAGTACATAACAATTTTTATTACCTTTAAAAATAAAATCATATTTGCCAAAAAACGCATCCCACGCTATTGACAAATTTATTCATAGTCTTTCTCCAAATAAAATAGTTGAGACTGGATCATAATAATTCAATACAGAAATATATTATTCCACTACTAACCAATAGAATGTAATCAATCGTTGTTATGTACCTATAGCATGTATTTGATTGCTTTGGAGTGATTATCTTTTTGTTAGTTTTACAGTTGTAAAATAAACAAGTATATCTGATATAATAGCAGTACTGACAATAATACTATTGCACAAGCCTTATCATATATCCTCGTATCGTACAGGTAATGGATCAATTCTAAAAACAGATTTGATATGTTCTATCAACGGTTCAATTGATTTACCTCTCAATGAATAGATAGCCTGTCCAACTTTAGATTCATAAAATTCAACCAATTTTATCCTGTCAGCAGCAGCAGTATTTTCATATCTCTGTACTGGACATACCAACAACTGAAATCCCATATCTGTGCTGAGATCATACAACAGTTCATGATCATCATCGTATCCATGATCCGCAGAAACATAGATAGGATGTTTCTCTTTTGTTATTATTGTAACAGGTAGTAGACTTGCTATTAACCTACTCTACTGTGTACATCTCTGGTTGTCAGGTATATTTGCAGTTGTAAAAAATCTGCTGTCAAAGGTACAATAACAGAAGAACCAATAGTACTTGATATCAAATGTAATTTGTATCCACAAATATCCAACCATCCCTTTGTATGGCTAAATCCCCCCCCACATTGCATCTAGTGTATCAATACCACAGAACGTGGTACTATTCCATTAGTCATAGAGAGGATTTATGCCAGACAGAACCTTTAGCCTTGATAAGGATAAGAGTACTGTGTCTGTTGAAACAATATATATAGATGGATCAACTATTTTATCACAAATAAAAAAAAAGTTCACCCATTGCAGTAATTCTCTGTTTTTAATATCTCTAGAGATATTGTAGAAAGACGTCTGCTGTCAAATGTCTGTCCTTCTACTATAGGGGTACTCTGTGGATAGTTCACATGCGTTCCTTATCTTTCTCTGTTATAGGGTATAGATCCATTGCAATTTATTCGTGCAATGATCTATTGGAATCCAATCTAAACCATATACGATGAACAACAAAACATCTCAGGATAACACTATAGGAGAATAGACATATGGGGTCTCCCACGTCTTCTTGTTTTATTATTATTACGTGGCCAACGAATCAAACAACAATCAAATACAAAATGCTAATTAGAATGGATGTTGATCTCTTCTTCTCCTGCTGTGCTAGTTTGTTGGCTTGGATGATAGCTACACCAAAACATCATATACACCAATAAAATAGCTTTATTCGTTATGAAAATGGAATAATTATGACCCAACCTCAATTAATTGCCTTTTGCTAATTGATTGATATAATTCCTTTTTTCTATCTTTCAAAACAACTATAAAAATTATTAGCCTTATTACCATTTTATTATCACATGATTCTCTGAATACTATTGTTGATGGTATAATATTCAGAAAGTGTTCCAAAAAAAATCAAATTTAGAGTACATAAACATTAGTTATTAAAAATTATATCAAATTACAATTTTTTTAGGAAATGTCATGATATTTATGACCTAAAATTATACGTATATTTGTTGAGCTCAAACAAAATAATATTCTTTTTATTTGTATTTTTATGAGAATATAAATAAAGAAGAAAAAGAAGAAAAAAAAGCAAAAACAAATAGTTTTATAATATCTTTTTATTGTAGGAGACAACAACAATTTTTGTACGCTAATTCCATATTAAATGAAGTAAAATTTAATGCAAGTATGTATTTTTCTATAAATACATATCACTTTTAATAACTATGCATTTTATGATTCTGAAAAACAAAAGATAAAAAAAATAAAATAAAATAAAATGATGTACTGAATTAATTCATATATAGTTAGTCAGATTGTTAATCTGATCTCAGATATAAATGACAGAAGATAATAACAATAATATTTCAAAATATTCCTCCTCTAACAATCAGAATGCCAATCAGAAATTCTATATGAGAAAAATGAATTATCAAGGCTCGTTAATGGTAAATATATGCGATGAAGAATTAATAGGAAAGAATATAGAAAGTGATACATTGAATATTAACATAACAAATGAGTTTTTTAATGAAGTTGCAAATGAGAATGAGATAACCAGTTTATTAAAAAGATGTTCTATTGCCAATCTGATTGGAAGAAGAGTTGTAGACAAGACTCTGAGTTTAGGACTAGCAAAAAAAGATAGTATAAAGATAGTTTCAGATATTCCTTTTTTAATGATTTTTAAATTTCAGCAAAACTATTAGTAATATTTGATGAAGAAAAAAAAATCAAATTTATTTTCTCTCTCTTTCTTTTATTAATATTTTACTAAATAGATATTTTAAATGCAATGTTATTATAATAATTAGGCTGAACTAGATTGAGTTATCAACGAACTTTACGAATTCAAAAAGAAAGAATTGGAGCCATTATAGGAAAAAAGGGATCTATTAAAGAAGAGATAGAAAATAAATGCAATATAGACATCGAAGTTGATAGTGAATATGGTGATGTAATGTTAAAATCTAGAAATACTAATCCTTTGGATATACTTGATTTAAATAAAGCATTGGAAATAGTAATGGCTATCTCTAAAGGTTTCTCTCCAGAAAGAGCATTTAACTTGTTTAAGGAAGAGAATAGTTTAGAAGTTATTGACTTGAGAGACTATGTTGGAAAATCATCAAATTCCTTGTCACGAGTTAAAAGTCGGTTGATAGGGGAAAAAGGAAAATCCAGAAGAACGATAGAAGAACTAACAGGCTCTTATATCTCTATATATGGTCATAATGTAGGAATAATTGGTAGTCCTGACCAAATAACTTTAACTACTGAAGCAATAACAAGAATATGTTCTGGTAGGTCTCATAAAAATGTATATAATTTCCTTCAGGAAATAAGAAGAAAAGCAAAAATTGAAAAAATGAAATTATGGGAGGAAAGTAATAATATTTTTCTAGGGGAGGATAAATTATAAAAATATATAAATTATATTTAACAAAGATCAAAGATTGTGAAGAACGAAGACAACGACGACAACGACGACCAAAACAACAATAACAATAACAATATCAACAACAAGAACAACAATGAAGATGATCCTCATCCTCCTCTTCCATCCTCTGATGAAAATAAAAAAAAGGTGTCTACTTCCTCTTATTACAAGTTTAGCACGATTTTAGCAATTATTATAACTATTCCTGGAATTATCGTTCTATTTGTTTTACGACACTATGACGTAGACATTATATATCAAATAATTTTTAGCTCCCTAGCATTTTTTATATGCATAGGATTATCTTTTAAGATTTCTAGCAAACTAACAAAGTATTATAAAAATTAAGAAATAAAATTTTTAAATATTGTTAAAAATTGTTATTTTTTTCTTTAACTTTATTACGTTTTAACTTTCTATCTAAAATATTTTTTATTATTTATTATTTATTATTTATTATTTATTATTTATTATTTTTATTTTTTATTTTTTGATCCCCATCTCTTGAACATATTGTTGTCTATGTCAAATTGATCCAAAACTTTTCCTACAATATGAGATAAAAGATCATCAATGGTATTTGGATGAAAATAAAATCCTGGCATTGCAGGTAAAATAGTTACTCCCAAGCCAGACAATTTAACCATATTTTCTAGATGAATTCTAGAAAGAGGAGTTTCTCTTGGGACCACAACTAGTTTTCTGCTTTCTTTAATACATACACTTGCAGCTCTTGAAATTAAACTATCATCCAATCCATTTGCTATACTAGCAAGTGTTTTCATACTGCAAGGAATAATTACCATGCCCTTAGTTTTAAAAGAGCCACTAGATATGGGAGCTGCCATATTCTTATTATCATAGTATCTGGTGGCAAGATTTTTCACATAATCTATATCAATATTTGTTTCAATTTTAATTGTTTTTTCCCCCCATTCACTTAAAACCAAATGTGTTTCTAAATTGAGTGAATTTAACGATTCAATTAATTTTACACCATAAATGACACCAGATCCACCAGTAATTGCAACAATAAGACCATCACCACCTCCTCCCATATTTTGATTTATTACTTGAAGAGATGATAAGTATATCTATCTAAAAATTAATTTTTATAGTCCTTCTATGACTATAAACAAGCATATATACATGCTTACTATTTTTGGGACAATAGCAATAGATACAACTAGAACATCAATAAAAACAGCAGAACGAATAATGGGAGGCGCAGCAACCTTTGCGTCCCTATCTGCATCAAAATTTACTCCAACTAATATTGTGGGAATAATTGGTAATGATTTTCCACAACATTATAAAAAAATTTTGGACCAAAATTTGAATACTAGAGGGATTATTGTAAAAGATAATGAAAAAAGTTTTCATTATGATTCTTCTTTTGATCCTACTTTAACAGTTAGAACTGCCAATAAAACGGAACTAAATGTTATTGCAAATTTTGAACCTTCAATTCCTGATGAATTTATTGACTCTAAATATGTATTTTTGGCAAATAATGATCCTATTCAAAATATGAAAATGCAGAGCTTATTTAGCAATCCTGATTTTGTGCTCTGCGACACTATTGAATACTGGATTAATAATAAATATGATCAAGTACTGAATATGTTTCGAAAAGTTAATGGAATAACAATTGATATTGCAGAAGCAAGACTATTAACAAATGAACACAATGTCATTAAATGTGCAAGAAAAATTAAAGAACTGGGTCCAGAACTGGTGATTCTCAAAAAGGCAGAGCATGGTTTTATTCTCTTTTATAAAGACATTATATTTGCATCACCAGCTGTACCTATAGAAAATGTAGTTGATCCTACTGGTGCTGGCGATTGTTTTGCAGGAGGATTTCTTGGTCATTTATCTAAAATAGGAGGCAAGATAAATGAAAAGACAATCAGAGAAGCAGCAATTTATGGAAATATTATGGGTTCTTTTGCAGTAGAAGATTTTGGTATAAATAAAATTTTAAATATATCGACAAAAGATATAGAGGAAAGACTAAAATTATATAAAGAAATAGTAACAATCTAGTATATTAGATACTTAATTTAGTCACTTATTTCTTATTTATTTATTTATCTATTTGATTTATTGATAAGTCTACATATATATATGTCTGTTGATATTCTATTTATGTATATATAAATCAAAAACTTTATTATTTATCATCATATTGAAATTTTTCAAATTTTCTGATTTCCTGTAGTATTAAAGTTAAAGTTTCAGAAGGAGAATCAGAATTTATTATGTGTCTTCCAATTATAAAATAATCTGTTCCAGCTTTAATTGTATCATCAATTGAACCACCTTGAGTAATTAAACCAGGAGAATAAATAGAGATTTCATCATTTAATTTGGAAATTTCTTTTATAATATTAAATTTTGTAGCTCCTATGATGATCCCATCGGAGCCACTTGAACAAGCATAATTATAAAGTAATTGATACATACTAATGATACCATCATTTCTGTTGGTGGAAGCAAGGTCACTTTTTCCATTATTATTATTAGTAGTAGCAGTAGTAGAACATGAAGAAGGAGGAGGAGAAGGAGTAGAAAAGGAAGATAAATAAGAAGAAGAAAAGGAAGGAGGAGGAGGAGGAGAAGGTATAACAACATTCAATCCATAACCTTCAAACGAAGTAGGATGACTCATATAAACAAGTGAGATTATTCCAAAATTTATAGAATGTGCATACCTTACAAGAGATTTCATTTCTGTTATTCCAATAAAAGGATTTACAATTACTGCATCAAATCCTAATTTCTGTAGTCTATTTACAGTTACTATATTTGTGTTTCCGATATCATTTAGTTTTATATCTGCAATGACTTGGAGATTTAATTTATGAGCAAGAAAATTAAGTTCCAAGATTTGGATATTTGATAAAGACAATAAGAGATGAAAATTTATTTTTATGGCACAGATTTGAGATCCAGTAGATGATAGAATCTCTTTGCATTTTTTAAATAAATTTTTGTTATTATTATTGAAATTTTCCAAATAAAAATCCAAAGCTAATATTATTGGACTTTTTTTTTCTTTTGAAGAGCTAACTATTCTTGATTGATATGAAGAAGAGGAGGAAGAAGAGGAGAGAAGAAGAGGAGGAGGAAGAGAAGAAACCATCATTATTAGCATCACTCATCATCTGTCACTAGTGGATGTTCCTTAGCCAGTTTTATTATTTTCAGATAGATATAACCATGGTTCTCAATAGAATTTGTAAAAGAAGGTTTTTCAGATTTTTGAGTAGAATACTTTAAAAAATTAGCAGGTTCGCTTTCTATATTAATATAGTAAAAATAGGTCAATGAATCAGTCTCCATGAAAGATATTATAGTTCCTAGAGTATACGTTCTATTTTTTTTATTTTCAAAGAAAATGATTGGTAAAGGTGGTTCATCATAAAGTGTTTTGTATGCAGCAATTTTTGCAAGGCTATCTAGATCTCTTAACATAATCTTTGTATAACTTAATTGCTTGCTTTTTCTTGAACTCTTTTCCATGGTTGAGGGTAACTTTTCAATATTTATAATGGGCGAATAAACAAAAAGAGGATTTGAAGCAGTATCCACTAGAGTCACAGTCTCGGAAAGACCATGACATCTATAGGCTATAAATTGATTAGAAAGATTTGAATTTGGATATTTGGTGTAGTATATTACAGGAATACCATTAACAAACTCAGTTTGAACAGCAAAGATATGATCATTATTTAAATTCATAGAAAAACAAGGTAAGGGAGAACGCTCTAATGCACAAACTAAACGAGCAAAATTATTGAGATCACAGATCTCGATGTAAAACGGTGATTTAGATTCCAAGCAATTATCTTCAAAAAATAAGGATATTAATATTTTACACTTTGATTTCAATCAAATATACAGAATCATAAAACAGAAAATAAATATTACATGCATAAGCGTGTGTGTGTATATGATAGTTCATCACTATAGTAGTAATATTTTATTAAATAAATAAATAAATAAATAAATTTAAAAAAAATTATATCTTTATAAAAAAAGAATAAGAAAATTTGATTGTTTTTTTATTATTTTTCTATTTCTCTCTCTCTCTTTCTGTCTGATATCCATCTCTAAAGTTAGGATTGAATTTTCCAGCATCAACAACAACATCACCATTATTGTTTGAAATATTTGGAGGTGGTGGTGGCGATGAAGGCGATGACGTTGATGATGATGATGGTGATGACGGCGAGGGAGATGATGATGTTAATGGTATATTCATACCAGCTCCTTTTGCTATTTTATTGATATCTATAACTAGAACATTGATTGTATCTTTTCCTAAATCGATATTGCCACCATTAGGATTTTTTTGGACTACTTTTACTTCAAATGCATATCTTGTATCAGATGGAAGATTTGGAGCTATAAAATTGAGAATTTTATTTTTTTTATCTTCTTCTGCTAAATTAATTTTTGGACCTTCAATTTGATTCCAGGAATAGACAAGAGATTTTGCTGGAAGTGCAATTGCATTAGAAATTATTGGCTTTAAGCTAATTGGTTCTCCTTCGTATACTGTTATATCTGATCCGGCAATAACTCGATTATTAGTATTTGTATTTATAGAATTAGTCTGATTTTTTTGCTTATCAATTTCCTGGTTATTTTCTAACACAGAAGAAGAATTGTCATTTCCTTCAAGATTTGAACCAAAAGCAAGATTTAGCTGAATAATTATAACGACCAATGCAATAACCGAAAGGGCGCATAATAATTTTTTATTATTAATCTCCATTGTTTGTTAACAATTCTAACTCTTTACTGCCCCTCTATTTCAATATTAGCAAATTAGACTTTTTATTTAGTGAAATAATATTGTATAGTATATATTTCTTAATATTGGTGAATGAAAAAAAATTATTATTTATATTTTATACAATAATAACTTTTATTAAAAAAACGAAGACACGGTATATAATTAGATATATACATAAATAAACAAAAATATTTTTATTTTCAGAACCAAATATTTAACAATACAAAAAAAATTTTGATGTTAAAAAAAATTAAACTTAACTCATATAATCCAGTTTTACATCTTTTCAATAGGTAAAAAGAAATAGGTTTGGATCTCAAAGACTTGCGAATAAAAGAAATAATTCAAAACTGTAAAAAATTTTTAAATGAGACTTCCACTGATGAAGATGATAAAAAAGACATTGATGAATACAATATATGGAAAGCATATAGTTGGATAGAATACTGTATACTTTTAGTTCGTTTAAATAAATACAATTTACTGGATGAACCTGCTCCTCTTCCCGACAAAAAAACTACTGCTACTGCTAAAAAAACAAAGATAAAAGTAGATGAAAAAATTATGATCCAACAAGTGAGGGATTTACTTTTAAATTTAAACTATAAAGATGACAAAAAAATGATAGATTCGCTAAGAGAGATAAGAGATCTTTTAAAAGTAATTGTAAAAGATCGTCGGAAGAAAGATAATAAAAAAAATAAGAATAAATAAAAAAAGTGAGATTCATCGTGTATAGGAGATCGTCATATATTATCACAGTAGTATTCTTGACCTTTACGTATACTAGTCAATAAATCAAATTAAACAAAGAATTACTGATTAAATATCAGTCAATCAGTCAGGTGCGTTGGGTTATTGGTGATGGCAGGCTGAACATCTCGCCGAAGCTTGATGATTACACCTCCATTCCATCAATGCTATCTTCTATAGCTACCCTTCTCCTTACGGAAGGCTGTCTTTTCTCGAGAATGGCTTCCTCCTTAGATGCTTTCAGGAGTTATCCAAAACAGCTTAGCTGCTCAGCTTGCCCTGTCGGACAGCTGATAAACCAGAGGCTGCGTTGCCCTGTTCCTCTCGTACTAGGGACAACTTCCCCTCAGACAACCACGCCCCTGTCAGGCAGAGACCGACCTGTCTCACGACGGTCTAAACCCAGCTCACGTTCCCCTTTAATGGGCGAGCAGCCCCACCCTTGGCTCCTGCTGCAGAACCAGGATGGGAAGAGCCGACATCGAGGTACCAAACCGCGGGGTCGATAGGAGCTCTCGCCCGCGACGAGCCTGTTATCCCTAGGGTAACTTTTCTGTCACCATCAGCCTCCAATAGTGAGGACATGATGGATCGCTAAGCCCGGCTTTCGCCTCTGAATCCCGTATCATTGGGGATCCAGTCAGACTGGCTTGTGGCTTTGCCCTCACCGGCGGAGTTCTGTCCCGCCTGAGCCAATCTTTGGGCCCCCTCGATATTTTTTCAAGGGGGTGCCGCCCCAGCCAAACTGCCCACCTGCCGGTGTCCCCGTGAGAACGGGTTAGCAATACGATAACCAATGGCTGGTGTTACACTTTTGCCTCGACCAATCCCAGAGAACTGGCTTCGAAGGCTCCCAACTACTCTCTGCATTGGACATCATATCGCAACGACAGGCTGCAGTAAAGCTCCACAGGGTCTTCTCTCCCCGACAGAGGTTTGTGGACTGTTCGTCCACGTTATGTGGCTTCACCGGGTTGTAGGCGGGGACAGCGGGGCCCTCGTTGTTCCATTCATGCACGTCGGAACTTACCCGACAAGGCATTTGGCTACCTTAAGAGAGTCAGAGTTACTCCCGGCGTTAAACGGCCCTTAGCCCAGTTGAACCCAGGTTTTAGGTACCGTCACTGGCCAGGATACATAGGCCGTACACATCCTTTCGGACTTGCGACCAACTGTGTTTTTATTAAACAGTCGGGACCCCCTAGTCACTGCGACCTGCAATTCCTATTCCTCATAAAAACTGCAGGCACTCCTTATACCATAGATACGGAGCTATTTTGCCGAGTTCCCTCGCCTTACGGTATACCCGACAGACCTTAGATTACTAATCCAGGGCACCAGTGTCGGTTCTCGGTACGGACATAAAAGAATCTCCCTTTACTCGCTTTCAGTGTCTCCTGGAATCAAGTAAACCCTCCTTGCGGAAGGCCATTCTCATCTCATCAAGGTTCTCACTATTACAGTACTCCCCCTGATTCGAATAATTAGACAGAACGACGGTTCTGCTTACCCTATCCTGAAGCGACAAGCAAGGTACAAACGATCTTTCATGGCACTGGAATATTAACCAGTTTCCCTTTCGGACAACGCTGTTGAGGTTGTTCTTAGGACCGGCTAACTCCCGGCTGATGACGCATTGCCGGGAAACCCTTGCCCTTGCGGTCACCGAGATTCTCACTCGGTTATGCTGTTACTACCACCAGGATCTGCACTAGTACGATCAGTCCACTGGACTTCACAGCCCAGCTTCGACCCAATCACTACGCCCACCTACCATATACCAGCATTGCTGGTAATCTAAAGTATCGGTAATCTACTTGAGCCCCGTGCATTTTCGGGGCTTCCAAGCTCGGCAGGTGAGCTGTTACGCACTCTTTAAAGGATGGCTGCTTCTGAGCCTACCTTCCTGCTGTCTGTGCTCGAAAACACCCTTTGGTTTGACACTTAGTAGATATTTGGGGACCTTAACTTTAGTCTGGGTTGTCCCCCTCTCGGTTATGAGGCTTACCCCACATAAACCCGCTTCCTAGCTTCTACGACGCTTGTACCTTCGGAGTTCGAATGGACAGCGAGCCCTTTCGAGCCCTTACTGTCCGATCGGTGCTCTACAGAACAAGCAATCTCTACTAAGACAGGACTGCGATCCAATTCGGTGGGAACTAGCGATCACCGGACTAGATTGGTTTTTGACCCCTAATCCCAGATTAGAGGACCGATTTGCACGTCAGGACCCCTGCAGACCTCCAGCAGGCTTTCGCCCACCTTCGTCTTATCCAGGAATAGATCGTCCGGTTTCTAGCCTTACTGCCATGACTAAAGACCCTTTCAGATCTCTCGCCTTGCTAATGCTGCGCGAATTTGGTTTCCCTTCGCCTTCCCTTTTTAAGGTTAAGCTCGCCATAACAGTAATCTCCCTGGCCCGTGTTTCTAGACGGAACGTACAACTCTAGAAGGCTTCAAATCCTTGCGGATTCTCCACCTGATTCCTTTCGAGCCATACACGTCTGTAACCGGTTGGTTTCAGGCGCTTTTAACCCCCCTTCCGGGGTACTTTTCAACTTTCCCTCACGGTACTAGTACGCTATCGGTCTTAGATAATATTTAGCCTTGGATGCTACTTTCACCCACATTCACTGGCCACTGCCAAGGCCAATTACTCTTGTTATAGAACAATCCCATTTTCACTTGTCTACGGGGGTATCACCCTTTTTCCCAGTTCTTTCCAGAACACTTCGACTAAAAAAACAGGATCTAAAAACTATAACTCACCACATCTCTATAATGTTACCATTAAAGATTCAGTTTGGGCTGTTCCGTTTTCGCTCGCCGCTACTAACGGAATCTCGATTGATTTCTCTTCCTTGTCCTACTCAGATGCTTCACTTCGGACAGTTCGCCCTCCCCAGCATAAAGCAGGGGAGTATAATGAGAGACCTCATTCGGAAATCCTGAGATCGCGGGTCGCATGCACCTACCCCAGGCTTATCGCAGCTTGCCACGTCCTTCATCACTTTCTAAGCCTAGTCATCCACCAACCGGCGTAGTTGCACCAGCATTCCACTTTGAAATTTGGTTAGTAATTTTACGCGGTCAGATATACCACTTTGATAATGAAGCCAATTAACCTCTGTCATTATTGCATATTATGCAATATTGTGGTTAATTGTCGATCCTATACACGATGATCATTGTAAACTCACGTTTACTACATCACTTCATTCCTAAAAATTATCTAGGAATTGCATTCTTTTGTTTGATTAGGTTACAAACCCTTTACACAGATTGTCCGACCTTTTACTAAGGAGGTGATCCGGCCGCAGGTTCCCCTACGGCCACCTTGTTACGACTTCTCCCTCGTTGCTGACCCCAGGTTCGATAGTGCCAATGAGACACAACCTCGCCAAGAACCAACTTCGATGAAGCGACGGGCGGTGTGTGCAAGGAGCAGGGACGTATTCACCGCGCGATAATGACACGCGGTTACTAGGGATTCCATATTCATGAGGGCGAGTTTCAGCCCTCAATCATAACTGAGGTAAGGTTTGGAGATTACCTCCTCCTTTCGGAATAGGAACTTATTGTCCTTACCATTGCAGCCCGCGTGTGGCCCGAGGGTTTCGGGGCATACTGACCTGCCGTAGCCCCCTCCTTCCTCCGTCTCAGCGACGGCAGTCCCTCTAATTAGCCCCACTACTCCTGAGAGCAATGGTAGCAACTAGAGGCAGGGATCTCGCTCGTTACCTGACTTAACAGGACACCTCACGGCACGAGCTGGCGACGGCCATGCACCTCCTCTCAGCTTGTCTGGTAAAGTCTTCAGCTTGACCTTCATTCTGCTGTCGCCCCCGGTAAGATTTCCGGCGTTGACTCCAATTGAACCGCAGGCTTCACCCCTTGTGGTGCTCCCCCGCCAATTCCTTTAAGTTTCAGTCTTGCGACCGTACTCCCCAGGCGGCAGACTTAACGGCTTCCCTGCGGCACTGAATAGGCACGAAGCCTATTCATCACCGAGTCTGCATCGTTTACAGCTGGGACTACCCGGGTATCTAATCCGGTTTGCTCCCCCAGCTTTCATCCCTCACCGTCGAGTGCGTTCTGGCAAGCCGCCTTCGCCACTGGTGGTCTTCAATGGATCAACGGATTTTACCCCTACCCACTGAGTACCGCTTGCCTCTCCCGCCTCCTAGCTCTATAGTATCCTCCGCAGCCCAACTGTTGAGCAGGTGGATTTAACGGAAGACTTGTAGAACCGGCTACGGATGCTTTAGGCCCAATAATCGTCCCGACCACTCGGGGTGCTGGTATTACCGCGGCGGCTGACACCAGGCTTGCCCACCCCTTATTCTGCACCATTTTTAGAGGTGCCAAAAGATTTCCTTAGCGGAAATCACTCAGAATAACCCTGTCAAGCTTTCGCTTATTGCAGAGTTTTCGCGCCTGCTGCGCCCCATAGGGCCTGGGCCCTTGTCTCAGTGCCCATCTCCGGGCTTCTCCTCTCAGAGCCCGTACCGGTTTTAGGTTTGGTGGGCCATTACCTCACCAACAGCCTGATCGGCCGCAGTCCAATCCAGGGGCCATATAGATTTAAGCCATAAATCATTCCAGATACTATGACCTATCGCGGTTTATCCTCAGTTTCCCGAGGTTATCCACGTCCCCTGGGCATGTTGACTACGTGTTACTGAGCCGTATGCCACGTATTGCTACGTTGACTCGCATGGCTTAGTCCTATTCTGATAGCAGTCGGGTCCGGCAGGATCAACCGGAGTTAATCCTTTAATAATATTAAATAAAGAGTACGGCCGGACAATCATGAATTGTGCGGGTTTGTAACCTATATCAGATTTAATATATTATATTAAATCCTCATAATATGAGCGCAAATGGAGATCAATAAGTCACATTTTGGTACCATGACCAACATCATTATTGATGCCGCCTATGCCTTGCGTTCTAGATTGCATCTTCAACTGCATCATATAAACCTTCTTTGAGAAGGAGGTTTACCTTTATGTTAGCAAGAGACTCTGCCTGAAATTGTCATATTTTCAGGGCTAATATTTAGGTAGTTTGTTGTATATA
>CAWIYT010000250.1:0-3405 GCA_963840085.1 uncultured Nitrososphaerales archaeon | reverse complement strand
GCTTTTATTGTTAGAAACTTATTTTAAAGACTTGTAACATTTTCAAATGCGAATTATAAATTTGAAATTAATCTCCTATTTCTAGCTTACTTCTGTATTTCAGAATTGACAAAATGCGTAATAACTTAGTATTATTTGAAAAATGAAAAGACGATGATTACAGAGTATTGAGGTTAAAATTACATGAAATCAAATGAAACTTAATGGAATTTGCTGGCAATAATAAAAATATATTGGGAAGCTTTCATTATGGGATTATTCATAATTAAACTTCTTCATCATCCATTTATTCTTCTTTATCTATAACTTCGGTTTCATGACCTTCTCCAACAGGAAGAGGGTTTTCTGGTTGTTTAACTTCTGTCAGTAGTTTCTTTTTCTTTTCTTCTTCTTCCTTAATTCTTTTGAATTCTTTATTTATTTGATTCTTATTAGTTGAATCAGACATTCTATTATTATTTATCAGATATGAAATAAAAATAATCTGTTTTCAATTGTAATACTTTATTCATATACGAAATCATAACCCTCCTATAGTCTATGAAGTGGAACATATGAGAATGAAATACTCTATAAGATTTCAAAGCATTGAGAAAATTTGTATTGGTCTTGACTATGCTCTGTTTTTTTCAACTTTGTCGAATCTTATCAGTTGATTTGGAGTTGATTTGGAAAAACTTCTAGATTTACAGCTGGATCTAATAAATGAACAGATTTTATTTTTTAGATATTTCATTAGTAGAAATTAGCTCATCATCACCAAGAAAATGCTTATGTAAATCGAATAATACCGATAGCGGTTCTAAAAGAGGAGTCCATGTAGAAATAGTATAACCTGTATTTAGCTTTTATTATTAAAAACTTATTTTAAAATCTATACAAAAATAGAATTACTATAAAAATTAATATTGTATGTTTTAAGATATCAAAAATTATTAAGTTAATTAGTTATTTTTGATTGTAATTAATAATAATTCTCCAATTTGGTTATGCATTTTAAGAAAGTTTAATCCTTTTTCTGTAGTTTTATAGGTCTGAGTTCCATCAAGATACTTTATTAGATTATTTTCTATCAAAATAGAAAGATATTCTCGTAATTGGTTATAACTAAGATAAGCTTTGTACATAATTTTTGTCTTGGTTGCTCCTCCATTAGCTGAGTCGAGTATATTGCCCAGTATTTCTGTTCTACCTCTATATTTCATATTTATTATAAGTGATTTAATTATATTAGTTTAATATCACAGTCAAATATAAGATAATTATAGTACTACATATCATAGGACTAATTTACAAAAGAAAAAATTTAAAATCTTCATTTGTAATTCAAGAGATTCAATACTAAAAATATTTCTGTAATATATATTCTAATCTCTATTTGTTATAGAATATCAACTGAGAATAAGTTGTAGCAAAATATAATAAATAATATATAACGTTTTTGTTGGACTCAGTTTCCACATATCTGGAGAATGTTAATGATGTATAATACTCATTCTCTAGATTATTGTTAAATTACTTTAATCTACTTGAGATAAATTTTTTATGTTCTTGATATATTTTTCATTATAATCATAATAGTAAATGGCATTAGTCGGGTTCATCTTCAAACAATTAGGTTTCATCTACATATATTTCAGCAAGATAGTCGAGAGTAGTGCCATCCATGTAGGAGGGTTCTACTATTACTAAGTTGTATTTAGAGTTCATTTCACTAAAAGGTTTAATTTTAGAGTTTATTATTTAGAAATCGAGATACATTTGCATAAAAATAATGAAGACCTGGAAGAAAAGAAGGTGTTAGGTTCAGGTGGTTATGCTTTTGTATATTTGACAGAAGATGAAGAATTAAAATTCAGTCTAGGCGTACCACATTTATTCTTTGGAAATATAGGTAGGCTAGACAAAAAAAGATTTACAAAATATTATTGTAAAAAATGTGGAAAAGAATATCCAGGTTCTCCCTTAATAATATATGAAAATCCAAATGAAGAGATTACTGAAGGTCTTATGCTACTAGAAAAAGGAGAATACAAATGTATGATATGTAAAAATATCATAGCACAATATCGCAAATTCAACAAATAGATATAATGAGATTCATTTCTTGTAAATAATCTTTTACTTTGAGTGTAAATATTTAATCTACAGAAAGCAAATTTCCTATGTATAGACAAATAAATCTTCTCCCAAATTTTAAATTGCTCAAAATATAAGAGGAACATTAGAGGGAGTAATATCATGTTTTTGCCAATAATATATAGTAACATAGTTTGTTGATGATTTATAATGAATAATTCTTAATTGAATTTTAGATAGGATTATGCCAATAGCGGTGCAGAATTAAAAGTCTATTGTAGAGATACTACTATCTTGTATTTAGCTTTTTTGTTAGAAAATTTAATTTATTTATTTAAAAAATTCTTTTGATACTGATATAAATTGATGATTTAGCTATCTAATAGTTGAAAAGGGTTTTCACATCTTCCTCTATTCGAATGTTAAATGCGAGTAATCTTGATATGGTTGATTTTAATTGATGTATTAATTTTTCATCAGCAGAGATAAAACAATCACACTCAGCAACAGCAGATATGATACATGGAGCGCATCTGAAGCATTAATATGATATTGTTGAATTGCAAATCTTGAAGCTATTAAAATTTTATCGGTAATTGGATAAAGAATAAAATTTTCATATTGCACTTCTTTACTCATCATACTTACTATTTCTGATAAAATGCTTTGAGATTGTACTTGGCTAATTCTTTCTTTTCTTCTATTTTCGTCTACAAGAGCAATGGATTCATTAATAAGCCAATCTGATAAGATTATCTCTGCCTTTTTTTCTTTTGCTAGTAGAATTAGATGTTCTACTATGTCACTTTCTTCTTCTTCTACAAAAGTCTTAAAAAAAGCTGAAGTATCAATATATGCTTTATTCACTGTTTTTCATTTTCTCTCATTTCAGAAAGAACATCGGCAAGTGAACCTACTCTTTTTATTATACTATGTGTTTTACTCATATCGCCTGAAGTTTTAGTTAATCCTAACTGTTTTCTTAAATCTTCTAGTTCAGCGAGAACTTGTTCCTTAGGTTTAGGTAATACTTTGAATTTTTTAGCTTCGTTTTTCAGAGAGGAATCCATACCATTCATATTGGTAAAATATTAGATAAGCTAATTAGATAAATATTCCTTATTCTTTTATAGCTAAAAGTTTAGAATATTAATAACATAATTTTCTGGTAAATAGTTATTATTCTATTATTTCATCAAAATAGTCTTGGTCTAATTTCTTTATAAAATATGATTTCTCTAAAGTTACTCCTATATTTTTATCTATCATATACTCAGTTAGCTGTTTTCCATCAATAAGAACGATTTTACTATCTATCTTGTATGT